>JAHFSN010000247.1:0-440 GCA_023265735.1 Spirochaetaceae bacterium
AATCGGTGATGGGGTGGTCCTTCCAGGACGGGTCGGACGCGACCAAGCGATCCGGAGGGCAGAGTTCCATCAGGCGGCCAAGGGTCATCACCCGGCCATTCTAGCCGCCGGGAGCCGCCTTGGACAAGGACGACCGACCGTCACCCCACGTCTTCGAGGGTGTTCTCCATCTCGCGGAAGAACTCGAACACGGCGACGGCGTCCTCGTCGAAGGAGAACAGCGCCGCCCGGGCGGTCACCAGGCGCCCCTGGTCCAGTTCCTGACGGATCTCCTTGAGCTGTTTGGTGAAGTCGTCGATGCGGACCCGGGTGAACTTGTCGTTCCAATCCTTCCACTGGGTCCGGGGGATCTTTCCCTCCAGCCGCTCGAGCCAGCTCTGGGCATCCACGTACGTTTCCGCCAGGTTGTCGAGGTTCTTCTGACAGCGCTGGTAGAACAT
>JAHFSN010000247.1:450-4421 GCA_023265735.1 Spirochaetaceae bacterium
CCTCGGGGTCCCCGGCTGCGGGCACCCTCCGGCGGAAGTAGAAGATCAGGATGACCGCACCGACCACCACGAGCAGCAGCACCCAGCCCATGCCCGCCCCTTCGGGTGCGGGGCCATAGCTTCCCATGGGAACCCAGAAGAACACCGGGGGCGACCAGCCGTAGGAGTGGTACACGGTCGTGGGCGCCGAAGTCGATCCCAGGGCGGGGGCCGTACTCCGGGGGGTCACGTTCATCTGCTGGATGCTTTTGAAGCCCGACGAGCCGAAGCTTCGTCCACCCAGGGAGTTCTTGGCCCAGACGCCCGAAACCCCCGAAACCAGGGCAAGGATGAGGACGAGCGAAACGATTGCGGGAGTTCGGCGGGACATGCAAACCTCCTTGGGTCTGGCACCATCAAGGTACGCGCTCCGCCGGAAAATAGCAAACGGACGGCTTCCGACCGGTCTCGGCCCGGCTCACTCACTTTTAACGGGGATTCATTTGACGCTTTTTGCCAACTTCGTTTACAGTGGCGAACGAGTGAGGTCTCACATGTTCGGCTTACCAAACTATCGTCTGAAGTCCCAGCTCGACCAGGCCCTCCGGGAGAATGAGGAATTGAGGGCCTGGAAGGCCCAGCACCAGGAGCTGTTGGACAGGGACCACCTGAGGCAGATGGAACTTGCCGGCGAGATCATGACCAGCGTGCGGCGCAGCGGCCTGATCAGCCAGAGCTCATCTCAGATGCTGGGCCGCATGAACTCCTTCGAGGCGGATTTTTCCCGGACCGCGGGGGACCTCGATGGCATCGACAAGCAGATCGGCGAACTAGCCCAGAGCATCGCCACCACGGGCTCGGCCATCAACCAGACCTCGGCCGCCGTGGAGGAAATTTCGGCGTCCATCGCGCGCATCTCCGAAGAGAGCACCGCGCGCTTCCTCGAAATCAAGAACCTCGCCAGCCTGTCCAAATCCGGCCAAGAGGAGATGAAGTCGACCCAGAAGGTGATCCAGGAGGTCACCAAGGGGATCGATGACCTCTTGTCGTTCCTCCAGATCATCGACGACATTGCGGGAAAGACGGGCATCCTCTCGATCAACGCGGCCATCCAGGCGGCCCACGCTGGCGACATCGGCAAGGGCTTTGCGGTGGTGGCCGAAGAGGTCCGGCGTCTGGCCGAGTCCTCGGCCACCAACGCCGCCCAGATCTCCAAGAAGCTCAACGGGCTCATCGGCGCCATCCACCAGGCCGAGACCTCGAGCCGCAAGACGACCCAGATCCTCGCGGAGTCGGAGGAGAAGGTGGCCAAAGCCACGGCCAGCTTCCAGGAAATCGAAGGCGGGACCCGGGAACTGGCCCTGGGCAGCCGCGAGATGCTGGAGGGCATCACCTCGCTGCTGGAGGTGGCCTCGAACCTCACCGAATCCAGCGAGATCATGGCCCGGAACTCCAACGCCATCAACCAGACCATCGTCCGGCTGAGGGCCGAGTCCCAGACCCTGCGCACGGGCCTCACCGAAGTGAGGAAGGACGGAGCCGACCTGGGCGGCGCGGGCCTCACCCTGGCCCAGACGACGATGCGGCTCCTGGAAGGGGCCCGAACTCCCGGGGCCGGTGTGGACCCCGTCGAGGCCACCATTCTGAGCCTGGAGCACCTGGTTTGGGTGGCCCGGGTCCGGGGCGTCCTCGATGGCACCCTCAAGCTCAAGAGCAGCGAAGTGGCCACGGCGGGACAGTGCCCGTTGGCCCGCTGGGAGGAAGGGCAGCCCGCCCTGGCGGCCCACCACGCGGCCCTGCACGACAAGGTTCGCGGCCTCCTCGACCTGGTGGACGCCGGCCGGATCGACGAAGCCGAACGGGAGTTCCCGGCCCTCGTGGCCCTCTCCGAGTCCGTCGTGGCGGATATCCGCGGTCTGGTCGCCCAGGGCACGGGCCAAGCGGTGCTCATCGCATGGTCGAAGGACTTCGAGCTGGGCGTGGCGGCCATGGATGCCCAGCACCGGCGCCTCGTGGACCTCATCAACCGGCTCTACGATGCCCTGCAGAACGGCAAGGGTCGGGCCGTCCTCGAAGACGTGCTGGACCAGCTGGTCGAGTACACCAAGACGCACTTCGCCGAGGAGGAGACCCTCTTCCTCTCGTCCGAGTACCCCGGCAAGAAGGGCCACCTGGAACAGCACCACAGCTTTGTCGCCTCGGTGGACCAGTTCCGGGCCGACTTCCGGGCCGGCCGGGTGGTCATGGGGTCCGAGACTCTCGACTTCCTCAAGAACTGGCTGCTGAAGCACATTCAAGGTTCCGACCGCGGCTACACGTCTTACGTGGCCTAAAATCACTCGTCGAGGAGGGAGGGTTCTGACGGGTCTTGCTCGACCTTCTTGAGGGACCTCTCGATCTTGCGGGTCCGGACGCCGGCGTCGTCGAGGGTGGTGGTGGCCTCCTGCAGTTTCTTGCGCGTCTTGTCGAGCAGGTCGCCGAACAGCCCGAACTCGTGTTTCACCGACGACAGCAGCTGCCAAACCTCCCCGGAACGCTTCTGGATGCCCAGGGTCCGGAACCCCATCTGGAGGCTGGAAAGGAAGGCGGCCAGGGTCGTGGGCCCCGTGACGGTGACCCGGTAGTCCCGCTGCAGGCGTTCGAAGAGGCCGGGGAGGCGCAGCACCTCGGCGTAAAGGCCCTCGAAGGGCAGGAACAGCAGGGCAAAATCGGTGGTGTACGGCGGTTCCAGGTACTTTTCGCTGATATCCTTGGCGAAGGCCCGGATCCGCGTTTCAAGGGCCGTCCGGGCCTCCTTCTGGCCGGGGGCGTCGCCGGCGTCGTAGGCGGCCTGGAGCCTCTCGTAGTCCTCCCGGGGAAACTTCGCGTCGATGGGAAGCCACACGGCACGATCCCCCTGACCCGGCAGTTTCACGGCGAATTCCACCACCTCGTTGCGGCCGGGCCGGACGGTCACGTTGGCCGCGTACTGCCCGGGAGTGAGCAGGTCCTCGAGCAGATTCGAGAGCTGCAGCTCCCCAAAGATGCCTCTGTTCTTCACGTTGGAGAGCACCTTCTTCAGGTCACCGACACCCACAGCCAGACTCCGCATCTCTCCCAGGCCCTGCTGCACCTGTTCCAACTGACGCGCCACCTGGGCGAAACTCTCGCCGAGCCGGGTCTCCAGCGATTTCTGAAGACGCTCGTCGACGGTCTGCCGCATCCGTTCCAGCTGCCGTTCGTTCTGGTCGGCCAAGCGGTTCAGGTCACCCTTCATCGATCCCTCCAAAGAACCCAGGCGGTGGACGAGAAAGGCGCAGCTGGCCAGGACGGCGGTGAGGAGGGCGAGGACCAGGATCAGCAGAAGTTCGGTCATGAAAGGAGAATACCACGAACCTCAGGGGGGAATTTCTGGCACTTACGGCCCATGCCGATAACTTTTCCACGATTCGTTGCGGGAAAGGAACAAAAATTCGGGGTTGTTGTGTTCCATTTCACAAGAGATTTCCGTATCTTCTTGGTGATCTGGTTTTGCTGGTCGCCGCGTAGGCGGGACTAACTTTCATTCAATCGCCCTGGGCTTTGATCACCCGATATTGCCCGGAGCGGATGGTAGGATCGATGAACAAAAGAATTCATCCCGTATTATTCCTTTCCCTAGTGGTCCTGGGAGGTTCGCTGACCGCCGAACCCCTGGAACTCACCGTGGACAAGGCCGTCGAACTGGCGGTCAAGAACAACCTCACCCTGAAGGGCGAGGAGCTTTCGCTTGAGGCCAAGAAGAGGAGTAAGGACTACTCCTGGAACGCCTTCGTCCCCAAGACAACGGTGGGCGCGGCCCTCAGCCACCTCAATCAAGCGCCAGTCGACATCTTTAGTTCGGTTGCGTCGAAATCGATGGTGTATGCGGACAACACCTGGCATGCCTCCACGTCGTTCAACGCCCAGCTGAACATCTCGCTGGCCCTGTTTGACGGCATCCGGCACACCATGCTGGACTACGAAGGGGGAGT
>JAHFSN010000248.1 GCA_023265735.1 Spirochaetaceae bacterium
CCACCGAGGCTCCCACCCCGGGGAGCTCCTGTTTCGTGTAGAGGGCGGCGAGGTTGTTGTACCGTCCGCCGGACATCACCGAACCCAGGCCGGGCAGCGCGTCGAGGAAGGTTTCGTAGACAATTCCCGTGTAGTAATCGAGGCCGCGGGTGATCGAAGGGTCCAGGACGAACCGAGGAGCGATGTCCAGCTCGGCGGCCAGCTGATGCAGATCGCGGAGCCGACGGGTCTCGTCGCTCTCGCCGCCAGCCAGGGCCTCCAGGGTTCCCAGAACGTCGAGATAGGCCCCCTGAGCTCCGATGAAGGTCAGAATTTCTTCGGCACCGTCTTCGCTGACGTGCTCCCTCAGAAGGGCCTTGACCTCCTGGGCGCCGATCTTGGCCAGCTTGTCCACCGCCCTCAGGATGGGGACCGAGTGTTCCCGGGCTCCGAGCCTGTCGAGGAACCGGTTGAAGATCCCCCGGTGGCTCAGACGGATGATGGCCTGGCCGTCAACGAGGACGTCCATGGCCCTGGTCATCATCAGGAGAATCTCAAAGTCCGCGGCGGCGGTGTCGGCGCCCACGATATCAAAGTCGCACTGCACAAATTCGCGGTACCTTCCTCTCTGGGTATTCTCGCCCCTCCACACCTTGGCCATGTGGTAGCGCTTGAACGGAAGAGGCAGCTCGGAGGCGTGGGCCGCCATGAACCGGGCAAAGGGCACGGTGAGGTCGAAGCGCATGCTCACATCGCGGTCGCCGTGATCCTGGAAACGGTAGACCTGCTTGTCGGTCTCCCCGCCGCCCTTGCCCAAAAGGACTTCCGTGTACTCCAGAACGGGGGTATCGATGGGGACGAAACCGAAGGACTCAAAGACCCCTTCCAGCCGGGTCATGAGGCGCTTCTTGGGAATCTCCTGGGAGGGCAGCGAGTCGCGGAAACCCTTGAGGACGAGGGGCGTAATGAGGTCAGACATAGGATGCAGTTTAGGCAATTCACCGCGAAGCGGGAAGGGGGTCCGAAAGTTGCCTGCTATATAGAATCCATGCTATATTATGGGCATGAGTGATTCCGTCCTCGAATTTCCCCCGTGCGATCCTGTTCTCCTCGAGGAGTGGTCCGCCAAACTTCGGGTGTGCGGTCATCCCCTGCGTTGGAAGATCCTCTGCCTCATCGAGAGGAAGTCGGCCTGCGTCACCGACCTTTGGCAGTGCCTCGACCAAACCCAACCCGTGATCAGCCAGCATCTGGCCGCCCTCAAGGAAAAGGCCATCGTGGAGTCGGCGGTGGCCGGCAACCGCCGGATCTATCACATCAGCGACCCCATGGTCCGTCGCATGGTCCAGGACTTTCTCGAGACCGCAGCCCACCCGGCGACCGTAAACTCCTGCACAGCATAAAAAAAAGCCGCGGCATGGTGCCGCGGCCCTATCGTCTTCCTCTTCCCCGGGTCAGATGGCCACCAGGTAGGCTTCCAATTCCTTCTCTTCTGAGGGAACCAGGAGCCGCTGAAGGGCCTTCTTCTCAATCTGGCGGATCCTCTCCTTGGTGAGGTGGAACTTCTCGCCAATTTCTTTGAGGCTCAGGGGCTGCTTGTCGTTCAAACCAAACCGGAGTTCGAGAATCTTCGATTCCTTTTCCGATAGGGTTTCCAAGGCCTGGTTCAGGTCGGCCTTGAGGCTCCCCTTGAGGGTCTCGGCCTCGGGGGACAGGTGGTTCCCGTCCTCCAGGAAGTCACTCAGGACCGAGGTGTCACGGTCCGTATAGACGGGGGTCTCGAGGCTGATCATTTCCCGGCTGATGTCCAGAAGGTCGCGCACCTGGGACTCGTTCATGCCCAGCCGCCTGGCCAGCTCCATGTCCTCGGGCTCGGTTCCCCGTTCGGAGAACATTTCCTTGCGCATCTTCTCAATCTGGACAAGTTCGTTGGCCCTGTTGAGGGGGAGCCGGATCGTCCGGCTCTTCTCACAGATGGCCTTGAGGATGGCCTGCCGAATCCACCAGACCGCGTAGCTGATGAAATGGTACCCCTTGTCGACGTCGAACCTTTCGATGGCGTTGATGAGGCCGATATTACCTTCGCTGATGAGGTCATCGAGGGCGAGACCTTGGTTTTGATACTTCTTGGCCACGTTGACCACAAACCGCAGGTTGGCGGCGATGAGGCGGTCTTTGGCCATTTGGTTCCCCGCGGCGGCCAGCCGGGCGTACTTCTCTTCTTCTTCTCGGGTCAGCAGGGCGACCTTGTTGATTTCCTTGAGGTACATGGAAAGCGAATTCTCACCATCGTAGGGAACAGTCTGCATTGTCGTTTTCTTGATCATGGTGCTCTCCTCAGTTCGAGATCTACTCAGCAAGGAGTGTGCCACTTTTTGGAAGCTGAGTTAACTATAGGCTTTAAGTATATTCAATATAATGATTTGACTTGTTCTGCCTTGACCCTCCAATGGGTCCTTTTTTCCATTGTGTACAACTGAATATGGTTCCATTTGACACAGATGACGGGGAGGGCCAAAAAAGCGGGTCAAAATATCCCGACGGTTCCTAATTCCTGAGAAAATGAGTTAAAATAACCCATTCGCATTTCCTTGACCGGGGAAATGCGAATAAGTATATTGGTGAAGAAACCACAAATAACCAACAAGGAGGGTATTCCATGGCATTGAAGCCTCTGGGCGACCGAGTGCTCATCAAGGTCGAAGAAGCGGAGAAGAAGACCGCTTCGGGACTTTTCATTCCTGACAACGCGCAGGAAAAGACTCAAAAGGGCACCGTCGTTGCCGTCGGCACCGACAAAGACGTGATCACCGTTAAAGTCGGCCAAAAGGTCATGTACGACCAGTACGCCGGGACCAAGATCAAACTTGACTCAGAGGAGCATCTGATCGTCAAGATGGCGGACGTCCTGGCTGTCATCGAATAACCGATCGAGTCTGTCCCTTAACCACCTCCTTCGGGAGGTGTTTTTTTTTCCCGGGACCTGTACAATTTCCCCATGCTGACCATCTCTGACCGTCTTCAGGAAGTGCAAAGCCGCCTTGCCCGGGCGTGCGATCGGGCCCATCGTGCCCACGACTCCGTCCAGCTCCTGGCCGTAACCAAGACGAGGTCCGTCGACGAACTGAAGGAGATCTACGCCCTGGGGGTGAGAAAGTTCGGCGAGAACCGGGTTCCCGAGGCCCTCACCAAGCAGAGTCAACTTCCGTCCGACCTGGAATGGCACATGATTGGACACCTCCAGTCGAACAAGGCCAAGGATAGCCTGGGCTTCGGCTGGGTTCACTCCATCGACAAGCTCGAAACGGCCCAGGCCCTCGAGAAAGTTTTTGCCCGAGCCGGGAAGACCCTTTCGGTCCTGCTGGAGGCCAACACTTCGGGCGAGGCGTCGAAGGAGGGGGTCCGCGACTGGGACACCCTGGCGGCCCTCGCCGAGGGGGTGTCTCAATGTCCCCACCTTGTCCTGAGGGGCCTCATGACCATGGCCCCCTTTTCTCCCGACGAAGGGGTGGTGCGGCCGTGCTTTTCCCGGCTGAGAGATTGGAGAGACCGGCTGGCCAGGTCGCTTCCCCAGAGCGACCTTTCCACGCTGTCGATGGGGATGACCAACGACTTTGAATGGGCCGTGGCCGAGGGGAGCACCCTGGTTCGGATCGGAACCGCTCTCTTCGAGGGCTTCCGATGAGGCGCGGCCTCGTTCTTCTCCTTCTCCTCCTCGCCGTCGATACTCTCCAGGCCCAGGCGACCACCACCACAGCCATCGGCCATGTGGCCGATCCCTACCGGGACGAGGAATTTGCGCCCTGGATGCTCAAGCTGCGCCGGTTCGAGATCATTGCCGTAGGAACGTTCCCCATCGCCTATATGTTTGCGGGATTGGGATTTGACTACTACTACTATTCTGCCAACGGCTATCCTTCGAAAAATATCCCCTGGCCGGCGGGACCGGGGACCTCGGCCTGGACCACCACTTCGAACCCCACGGAACTTCAGCAGAAGAACATCGCCATCCTCGAAATGGCTCTCGTGATGAGTGTGGGCGTTGCCGTGGCCGACTGGTTCCTGGGGCTGTGATGGGGGAACATGAACTGATCCATAGCGTCCCCATCCTGCCCGCGCCGCAGAGGCTGGACAAGTATGTGGCCGACACCCTGAACCTCTTTCCCCGCAGCCAATACGACCGCCGGGGCGTCGAGGTGGCCCGGGACGGTAAGCCCCTCAAGGCCTCGGTCAAGCTGGAGGGAGGGGAGTCTCTGACCATCCGATGGAGCGATCTCCCCGAGGCGGCCTTTGGAGCCGAAGACCTGCCCCTCGAGGTGATCTACGAGGACGACAAGGTCGTGGTGGTCAACAAGCCCCGAGGGATGGTCGTTCATCCGGCCCATGGCCACTGGTCGGGCACC
>JAHFSN010000012.1:0-9982 GCA_023265735.1 Spirochaetaceae bacterium
TTAACATATACTCAGGCGTATGGCGCGATGGCGGATTCCTTTCACCGCATTCCTCGTTTGTGGAACCCTCTTGCTGTTCTCGTGCTCTCCAGCGACGCCCCAGGTGCGCCGGGCCGCCATCGACCTGCGGGCCTGGGATTTTCCGAAGCTCGGGCCTGTCAAACTCGACGGGGAGTGGCGGTTCTGGTGGCACCAGGACGTGCGTTCCCAGACTCCTCTGCCGGCCCCCGAGGGCCGGTGGGCCGCCGTCCCCGGGTACTGGAACGCCTACGACGGCTCTCCCTTTGCCCCCGAGGGCACGGCCACGTACCACCTTCACCTCAGTCTTCCGCCAACCGGGGGGCCCTGGTCCTTGTCCCTCCCCGAGGTGGCCGCCGCCTGGACGTTGACGGCCAACGGTGAGGTCATCGGAACGTGCGGAACGGCGTCATCGTCACCGTCGGAATACTGGGCCCACGTCCAATCCCGGGTCGTTTCCCTTCCGGCGGGGCAGCCGGAAGTCGAGCTCTTCCTCTACATCGCCAACTTCAGCGACCGGGCCGGCGGCTTCCGGGAATCCATCCTGGTCGGCCCCTCGGCGGTCCTGGAACGGGGCAGGCAGATAGCTGAGTTCACCTCGTCGGTGTTCGTCGGGGGTCTGTTCATCATGGCCATGTTCAACCTGCTGATCTTCTTCCTCCAGAAGCAGCAGACCTCGAACCTCTGGCTAGCGCTCTTCACCCTGTGCGTGGCGGCCCGCACCCTGTTCACAGGGACCCGGGCGTGCGCCGACCTTTGGCCCACCCTCAGCTTCGAGACCACGGCCCAGGTGGCCTACCTCTGCATCTTCGGGGCCATCACCACCTTCATCTTCTACATCAAGTCGCTGTTTCCCGATTGGTGGAACTCCCGGGTCTTTGTCTCCTTCCTTCTCTACACCGCCCTCTTTGCGACCTTGCTGTTCTTTCTGCCCGTGAAGATCTTCACCCTGGCCGTGTCGAGCTTCTACTACCTTCCCTTGGTTTTCGTCATCCTTGTCCTCTTGGGAGTGAGCTGGTGGGCCACCCACAAGAAGCACGAGGACGGCCCCGCCATCTTCTACGGCATGATGTTTCTGGTGGCCGGGGCCTTCAACGACATCCTGTACCAGTTCGTCAGCCTGCCCCAGGGCTACGTCCTCGACCAGTTCCTGTTCATCTTCCTCCTGTTCAACTCGTTTCTCCTGGCCCGGCAGCTTTCCCGCGACTTCGACGTCAGCCAGCGGCAGACCGGAGAGCTCCGTCAGCTCGACAAGATGAAGGATGAGTTCCTCGCCCGGGTTACCCACGAGCTGCGTACCCCCCTCCACGGGATGGCGGGCATCCTTGACGCCTTCCGAATGGGTGACTTCGGTGCCCTGACCGGGCGTCAGTCCTACCACCTCGGGCTCATCGAGTCATCAAGCAAGCGCCTCTTGAACATGGTCAGCAATATCCTTGACTTCAGCCACCTGAAAAAGCATCAGCTGGTGACCGACACCATGCCCGTCCACCTCCACCAAACCGTCGACTTCCTCCTCCCGGCCTACTTTCCGCTCCTGAAGCCCGGGGTGGCCCTGGTCAACCGCATCGACGAACAGTGCCCCGCCGTCCTGGGCGACGAGATGAAGCTCGAGCAGATGATCAGCCACCTGGTCCAGAACGCCGTCCAGCACACCCACCGGGGGACAATCACCCTCGAGTCCGAGGTCAAGGACCAGCAGGTGGTGATCACCATTCGGGACACGGGGGTCGGGATCTCCCAAGAGAAGATGGATAGGCTCTTTACGCCGTTTCATCAGCTGTCCGAGGTCGATACCCGGGAAACCGGGGGCCTGGGCCTGGGACTGGCCATCAGCCGCCAGCTGGCCCAACTGATGGGAGGACGCCTGGAACTCGAATCCAAGGAGGGTTTCGGCACGGCCGCCATCCTCTGGCTTCCCCTCTGCCCCCCGGCAAAACTTCAATATTTCCAGGCCAAGCGCCTGGACCGAACTAACCAGGTCAAGTCGGCTCACCCCGAGGAGGCCCTCCCCAAACACCTCGAAAGGTCTTCCGAGGCCAACGCCGTGGTCATGATCGTCGACGACGAGCCCGTGAACCTCTTGGTTCTGCGGACCTTCCTGACCCGCATCGGCTACAAGCTGGTCGAGGCGACCAATGGGCCCGAGGCTCTTCAGCTGCTGTCTGAACACGTGATCGACCTCGTCATCCTCGACATCATGATGCCCGGCATGTCGGGCTACGAAGTGTGCGTCAAGATGCGGGAACGGTTCTCGGCGGCCCGGCTGCCCGTGCTCCTCCTCACGGCGAAAAACCAGGTGGAGGACCTCCTGCAAGGCTACGAGTGCGGGGCCAGCGACTTCCTCACCAAGCCCTTTCAACGACAAGAGTTACAAGCCAGAATGGAGCTTCACCTGCGGGTCTCGAAAGCCGCCCGGAGCGGCTTGGTCGTGGCCAACAAGGAATAGCGGTACCTTCGGCTCTACCCGGGCCATGGATTTCCTTCAGGGAACGTGAGGCATTGCCGATACCCAAGATATGGAACGTGGACTTTACATCAGCGCCACTGGAATGAGCGCCCAGCAGTGGCGGCTCGACGCGGTCAGCAACAACCTGGCCAACGTCGACCTCAACGGGTACAAGCGGGACGAGGCCGTCCACAAGGCCTTCCCCGAGATGCTCATGCGAAGGTTCAACGACGATGGCGTGTACCTCATGCCCTTTGGGTCCATGGACACGGCGCCCATCGTCGGCAAGATCGGCATGGGCGTCGAGCAGAACGAATACTACACGTCGTTCTCCCAGGGGGCCCTCAAGGAAACCACCAACCCCTTCGACCTGGCCCTCGAAGATAAGGGCTTCTTCACCGTCCAGACGCCCCAGGGGGAACGCTACACCCGCAACGGCGCCTTTGTGCTGGGCAAGGAAGGCTACCTGGAAACCAAGGACGGCTATCCCGTTCTGGGCGAAAAGGGCCCCATCCAGGTCAAGCAGAACAACTTCACCATCGACGCCCAGGGCCGCGTTTGGGTCAACGAGGAATTCCAGAACGATCCCCACCGGCTCATCAGCATGGAAGAAAACACCTGGAAGAAGACCACCCTCCTCGACAGCTTGAAGGTGGTCAACTTCGAGCAGCCCCGGTACCTGGCCAAGCAGGGCAACAGCCGGTGGGCCGACACCGAGACCTCGGGACCGGCCCAAGTCATTCCCGAAGCCCAGCGCCCCAAGGTCCGCCAGGGATTTGTCGAGGGGTCCAACGTGAACCCCGTGACCGAGATGGTCCAGATGATCGAAATCAACCGGGCCTACGAGAACAATTCGAAGATGATCCAAACCCACGACGCGATCATGGGCAAACTGATTAATGAAGCGGCGACGTTCCGCTGATCCGGAGGATAAACCATGATGCGATCCCTTTGGACGGCTGCCTCGGGCATGACCGGCCAGCAGTTCAACATCGACACCATCGCGAACAACCTGTCGAACGTGAACACCACCGGATTCAAGCAGAACCGAGCCGACTTTGAGGACCTGATCTACCAGACCCAGAAGATCGCCGGCACCCCGGCCACCGAGCTCACCGTCGTTCCTACCCCCACGCAGGTGGGCCACGGCGTGAAGGTCGCCGCCACCCAGAAAATCTTCACCCAGGGGGCCCTCCAGTCCACGGGCAATGTGAGCGACATGGCCATCACGGGGGAAGGGTTCTTCCGGGTCCAGACCCTCGACGGCACCTACGGCTACACCCGCGACGGGTCGTTCAAGATCGACTCCAACGGTCAGCTGGTCACCAGCCAGGGCTACCGGGTCATGCCCGAGGTGACCCTCCCCGCCAACTTCGTCCGCGACAGCGTTACGGTCAGCCAGGACGGCCGGGTCTCGGTCATGCTCCCCGGCCAGAACGACCCCATCCAAGTGGCCCAGATGGAAGTCTTCCGGTTCGCCAATCCGGCCGGATTGAGCGCCATCGGCGAGAACCTCCTCAAACCCACCAATGCCTCGGGCGACCCCATCGGCGGCCGGCCCGGCTTCGACGGCATGGGCAAAGTTCAGCAGAGGTTCCTCGAAATGTCGAACGTGTCCGTGGTCCAGGAAATGGTCAACATGATCGTGGCCCAGAGGGCCTACGAGCTCTCCAGCAAATCCATCCAAACCAGCGACACCATGCTCGGCATCGCGGCCAACCTGAAACGGTAAGGACTAAGCCATGACCCCCGCCGCCATCGCCGGACTTTCGCTGGATAACCAGCGCTACCGTCTCCCCGCCCTCCCCTCGGCCCAGGGCCTGTCGACCACCAAGATCGACAAGGACTCCAAGCTCTACCAGGCCTGCGAGGACTTCCAGGCGGTGTTCATCAAGCAGATGCTCGACACCATGCGCAAGACCGTCGACAAGTCCCAGAGCCTCATGAAGCCCAACGAGGGGGAAAAGGTCTTCGAGGACATGCTCTACGACGAATACTCCAAGACCATGTCAAAGACCGCCGGGTTCGACCTGGCGGACAACCTCTACCGGCAGATGGTGTTCCTGCAGAACGTTCCCAAAGCGGGAGCCTGACGGCTCCGGGCGGCCCCGGTTCTTGCTCGCCGCCCCGGAAATCCCTACAGTGGTTTCATGCCTGAACACTCCCTCTCTCCCGTCGAATTTCGGTCGGTCACCTTTGCCTACGAGACCGACCCCATCCTGGCTGACCTGACCCTGGCCCTGCCACCGGGCGTTACCTCACTGGTGGGCCCCAACGGCACGGGGAAATCCACCTTCCTGGTGCTGGCTTCGGGCCGGCTCCTTCCCCAAGCCGGTGAGGTTCTCCTGGAAGGCCAACCGACCTCGGGCCTCGACGACCAGGAGAGGTCCCGGCTGTGCAGCCTCGTCTTCCAGAACATGGAGTTTGAGTCCGACGAGCCGGCGGGCCAGCTTCTCGAGCAGGTATTCACCCAGGGTTACCTCGATCCCCAGGCCCCCGGGATTCTCGCCGAGGTCCAGACCGTGTTTGAGCTGCAGAAAGTGCTGGGCCGGCCGACCCGGGCCCTCAGCAAGGGGGAAATGCAGAGGCTGATCATGGCCTTCGCGGTGCTCTACGGAAGCCGGGTTGTCGTCATGGACGAACCCGTCTTTGCCCTCGAAGAGAAGCAGAAGCACCGGGCCCTGGAATTCCTGAGCGTCCACGCCCGGTCGACCGGAACCACCTTCCTCTACTGCGCCCACGAACTCGACCTCCACCGAAGTTTCAGCGACCACGTGGTCCTCTTCTCCAAGGGCGCCCCGCCCCGGCTCGGGACCCCCGACGACATGCTCTCCCGGGAATCCCTCGAAGCGGCCTATCAGGTGCCCTACGCCCTGCTCCACCAGAAGGAGGAGCTTCACCGGCAGATGCTCGTCCGGATGGCGGAAGGCACACCCCGGGACTAGCTTTCCTGCCCGTCCTTGGTCTTGAAGCTGCGGAAGGCGGCCTGCACCTTCTCGGTCACTTCGTTCAGCTCCCGGGCGAGCTGCTGAACGTCTTCGCCCAGGCGGGCCGTTTCGTCGAGGGCCGTGGATTCCTCTACCGTGGCCCGGGCCACCTGAAGGCTGAGGTCGGCCACCGCGTGGACGCCCACGGACACGGCTTCGGTGCTGCGAAACTGCGCCTGGATCGAAGATCGGGCCTCGGCCGACAGCCGGGTCAGCAGAGACGTGGACTCTAGGACCGAATCGTTGGCCACCTGCTGCTCGGCCATGGCCAGGGCGATTTCCCGGCTCCCCAGCCTGACCCGCTCGATCTCGCCCTTGAGCACCGTGAACTCCTGGCCCGTGGCCTCGGTAGACTTCAGGATGGCGTCGAACCCCTCGGCGATGCGCTTCACCGTGGTCTGGATCTGCTTCGCGCTTCCGGCGCTTTGGTCGGCGAGCTTGCGGATCTCCTCGGCCACCACGGCGAAGCCCCTGCCGGCATCTCCGGCGTGGGCGGCCTCGATGGCGGCGTTCATGGCCAGCAGGTTGGTCTGGGCGGCAATTTGCATGATCACCTGAATCATGTCCTGGATCTGGTGGCTCGTTTGGGCGTTGGTCCTCACGATGTCCTGCAGTTTCACGACGACCTCGTTACCGTGGTCCATGGTCTTCACCAGCACTTCCCCGGCTTCGTCGTTCGACTTGGCCCGGTCTGCCACCGCCCGAATGTTCGCCGACATCTCTTCGATGGCCGACGACGACTCGGTGAGGCTCCGGTCCATCTGCTCCACCTTGGCCGTCACCCTCGAACTCTCCTCGGTCATGGCGGCCAAATTGGACGAGGCGACCTGGGTCTGACTCCTCTGGGTCTCGGCGTGGGCGGCCACGGTCTTGGTGGTCGACGCCAATTCCACCACAGCCGAAGCCAGGTAACCGGCGTTGTCGAGGAGTTTCGCGGCCACCAGGCCCACCTGACCCATGTCCTGTTTCAGTTCATCCACGAGGAGCCGCAGACCTTCCTGGAAGAGGTTGAACTGTTCGGCCATCTGGCCGATCTCATCGTGGCTTAAGACGGGCATGGTCTGGGTCAAGTCGCCACCACCCGAAGCGATCTCGGCCAAGCTTTTGGTGAAGCGTCGGACGGGCCTGGTGACGGAATTGCGGATCAGGACGGTGACGACAATCCAGACCAGGACAAAGATCCCCACAAAGATGGCCGCGAGGGTCCCGATATTTCCCACGGCATTGGCGTAGATTTCGGCCTGGGGACGGGCAAAGACCAGCGACCACGCCGTCGAGTCGTGGTACTGCCACTTCTGTGACATGTAGACCTTCGGGTCGCCCTCTACGGTGCTAACAAACTCCGGGGTGCCCCCCAAGACCTTTTCCAGGATGGTCTTCGTCGTGGGTCCAGGGTCGGGGTTGAGGATGAGCTTTTTGTCCGGATGGGCCATGAGGACACCCGATTCATGGACGAGGAAGAGGTAGCCCGAGCCGATGGTGACGTCGTCCACGAAGGACTGCGTAAAGAACTCCAAGGCGAAGGACATGACGACAAAGGCTTTGACTTGGCCATCGACAGGGATGGCCTTGGCCAACACCACGTTGGGTTTGCCCGAGGCCCGGCTTATGGTCGGCGTGGAGAGCCAGACCTCCTTGCCTTCCTGTATCTTCTTAGAGTATTCGCGGTCCCCAAAATTGCGTCCGATGAGCTCGGCAGTGGAATTAGCCAGGACGCCACCCACCCCAATATCGGCCTTCTTTCCGTCGAGGGTTTTGACCGAGACCGGGTCTCCCAGCCAGATGATGGTCACCCCTTCGCTGTAGGGCGTGGCCTTCAGCACCGAATTCAAGAGGTCGGAGACGGCCGCCACATTCGTTGCCGTTGCCGGATTGCGCAGATATTTCTGCACCTCAGAGGATCGCGAAACCGCGTCCAGCTTGGACAGGTTCTCGTCGAACACGAGCGTGAGGGTCTTCTTCACCGCCGTGAACAGCTCCTGGGCCTGATGCCGATAGTCGACCTCGGCCGATTGGCTCAGCAGCTGGTATTGGTAGAAGCCCATTCCCAAGAACACCAAAACCAGGGAACCGAGCATCCACCGCAGGATGGTTTGCGAAAGGCTTCGACTTCGCCCGTGGTTACGCTTTGGCTTCATCCATATCCTCCTGGGTGACCAAAATGTTTCACCCCAGAGTCAACTATAGGAGGATAGGGTCCGAAAGCAAGGACATCCGCATAATGTTGGGCCCAATCCCTCAGGAATGGCCACGCGGGGACGATGCGGCGGGGAATTTGGGGGAATTGACAGAGGTCGGAAAACGGGAACTAATCATGGTGGCAGAGGGATTTGAACCCCCGACCGAGCGGATATGAGCCGCTTGCTCTACCTACTGAGCTATGCCACCAGAGTCGAAGCCCGGTTAAATTAGCAGATACCGGGAATTTCGTCAACCAACAGGAGAAAGCCCGTGCACACCACCTCACTGAAGGTCCGGACCTACGAATGCGACACCTATGGTCACGTCAACAACGCCGTCTATCTTCACTATCTTGAGGTAGCCAGGGGACACTTCCTCGAGGATCGGGGACTCGACTACCAGGCGCTTGTGGCGTCGGGATTTGGGATCTGGGTGGCCGAGGCAAAGATCACGTACCTGTCACCCGCCCTCCCGGGCGAGGAACTTGTTGTCACCAGTGAGCCCCACGATTCCGGAGCCGCCTGGGCCGTCCTCAAGCAAACCATCACAGGACGGGAGGGCCGTCAGGTTCTCACGGCACTCATCAAACTGGTGTGGGTAGGATCCGGGGGCCGCCCCACTCGGATTCCCTCCGAATGGCGGCAGAAACTCCTTACAGAAGCTTGAGTTTCCGGGCGTCTTGGGCGAACCGGGCGTTCCACAGGGGCCGGGAGACGTAGTCCTGACGCTGGGTGGGGTCTTCGATGCGGCTTGCCCTCGTCTGGACGTCCTTCAGGCAGCGCCCGAGCAGCGTCAGCCGCTGGGCCATCTGGGCATCGTCCTGGGGAAGAACGCGATAGTACCAGTAATAGATCATGGCCGAGGCGGGGTCGAGTTCCAGCAGAAACTTACGGCCCAGAAGATTCTGAAAGGGGGTGGCGGCTTCCTCCCCCAGGCTGCCTTCGACGAGCCAGCCAAAGGCTTCGATCTGGTTGCCCAGGACGCCGAGGGCCCCTGGTTGACCGAGGGCTCTGTCCTCGACTCCAGCGAACCCCGTGGACCAGTCAGCCTTCTCCCCGGAGCCAAAGGGCTGGGTGGGTTTCAAGAGCTCCCGGGCTTCGCGGATCAAGGCTCTGGCCTGGTCGTACTCGTGCTGGAAGTAGTGAGTTTCCGCGAGGAAATAGCCCCGTTCGGCCGAAGGGGGCAAGGCTTCCAGGAGAGACTGGGCCACCGACGTCCTTCCCGCGTAGGCCTCGGAACGGCCCTTCCACGACAGGAGCACGGGCTCGGCCTCGAGGAGCCGGTAGCGGTCGACCACGGCCAACGCCCTCTCCAAGGCCTCCGAAGCCCCGTCATAGTTTCCCAGGTCGAACTCGGTCCGGGCCCTCAGAAACGAAAACTGCACCTTTCCGTGCTGAAGCCCGCCCTTCTCGCAGGCGGCCCAGCCCCGGTCGAGGGCGCCCCGGACACCGGTCAGGTTCCCCAGGAGGAACAGGGACACGGCGTCCAAGCCCGCGGTCAGGGCAATCAGGTACGAAGATCCTGTCTTGTCGGCGAGCCGGGAGGCAATGTCGAAGTACTCGTGTCCCTCGTCGATACGGCCCTTGCGCAGGAGGGCCAGTCCAATTTCCGACTCGGCCCGGACTTCGAGGGGTTTGTTGTCGGTCTCCTGGGCCTCGAGGAGGGATTTCTTGAGGAGGGAGAACCCCGTGGGGAGGTCTCCGATCCTCAGGTGAAACCTTCCCTGCTGGAGCTGCCACTCGCCGTCGGGCTGGTTTTCGGTCTCCTTGGTAAACGAACGGCGGAACGCGGCCACCGACGTCGCATTCCACTCCTTTCCCCGGAAGTTGAGGGCGTACCGAAGCTTCGCCGAGGCCGCCACCAGCCGGAACTTGTCCCGCAGCTCTTCGGTGGGGGCCCCCTCCCAGAGGCTGCGTCTCAGCAGGGGCAAGAAGTCGCCCTTCCCCTGGTTGATCTTGTTCGTCAGATAGTGGACCAAGACACCCACCGACGGGGAGTGCAGTCCCCAGTCCCGGAGAACTTGAAAGACAACCTCAGAGAGCTTATGGTCACGGCTCCAGCGGTCGAAGAGGAAGTCCCCCAGGCTCGCCAAGAGGGAGTTTCCCTCGTTGCCAAGCCTTTGGGCCAGTCGGGTTCCTAGGTCGGGACGAAGCGGCAGCGCCAATCCTTCCATCAGGAAACCCAGGGATTTCAGGCTGCCGATCTTGTCTTGGATCACGAGGGGGTCGTCGCCCCATTGCTGAAAGAACTCCAGAAACTGGGCCTCGGCCAACAACCCCCGGGCCTGCCAGGCCACGAAGTACACCTTGTGGTGAAAGGAGTCGAGGGACTGGAGGAGCGTCCAGGT
>JAHFSN010000012.1:9992-15610 GCA_023265735.1 Spirochaetaceae bacterium
AGGTGGGGTCGTCGTCGGAGTCCGGGAGGGGACCCTTTTCCTGGAGGGTCCACAGGTGGTGAACCCAGGCCATTCCCCGGCCCTCGCAACGGTCGAGGGAGACCTTTGCCAGGCTGGGAAACCTGTCGTTCCAACCCCGGGTGTCCCGCTCTTTGACGATCCGGTCCCAGGTCAGCGACGGGAACTGCCACGACAGGCTGGGGTGACGGCTGAGGAACTCCGTGGTCTTCTCTTGGCGCTCGAGGAGGAGGAGGTGGAGTCCTTCCCGGTTGACAAGGTCTCCCAGGATGGATTCCAGGACCGCCTGGGCTTCGGGCTCAAACCCCTCGGGAAGGAGAAAGACAAATACAGGCGGAAGCTTCAGCCCGTCCAACTTGCGGATCACCATGCGGAAGTAGGCCGTGAGGGCCCCGACCACGTCCTCCTTGCCCGAATCACCGGGGTAGTCCGCCCCGCCGCGACTCTTCAGAAGATAAGACCACATGGGGTCCGCCGGCGTCAGGGCGTTGGTCACCAGGTCAAGGTCCACCCGGGCCAGCAGCTGGGAAAGAAAATCCCGGCTCCCCTCAAGGGGAAAGAGTATGGGGAAGTCCTCGTGGGCCCCATAGATTTGGTGCAAAACGGTCTTCAGCACGAAGTACTTCTCGGTCAGGTGATGGCCCTTGAGCCTCAGGATCTTCCCCGGCTTCTTCTCGTCGGCATCGGCGAGCTGCCGGCTGAGGGGCACCTTCAGAGCGTCGATCCAACCCGTCATTTCCAGCAGCACCTCGATGGATAAGGGGGCCAAGGAGGTCTTGACCGGAGGACCGAGGATTTCGGCCAAGGGCTCGTCGGCCGACACGGGAAACTGGTCGGCCAAGGTGGGCAGGACCGCGGGTCCCGCCCAAATCTGGTTTTCCCGGGGGGCCAGAAACACCAAGGTCTTCAGATGATTGAAGACCGCAGCCTCGTCGCTGCGATCGTCTTGTTCTAGGAGGAGGCTGAACCCAAAAAGCTGGTCCTTTTTTCGGAGGAGGGCATCGGCGGTGAGAAAGAGGAAGTCGGAGACCTGGTTCAAGGCCTTCTCTCGAAGGGGATGGAAGGCAAACAGGAAGAATCCGCTCTGTTCGCGGACCAACTTTCCACCCCGGTTGAGACAAAAGTGGTCCAAAAGCCCCCGAACTTCCTCAGCGTCGGAAGCCTGCAAGCGGGCGAGCTGCCGGAAATTGGAAATCTCGACCATGACGAAGAACATGCTCTCAATCTCGGACAAAAAAAAAGTCAGCTTGACGGATTTCCCAGCAGGGGGGTAGACTGCATCCGGAAACTTCATGCCCGATTTTATCCTCTTCGTCATCAACAACTCGTTTTGGGCCAAGAGTATCGCAGCGTTGGTGCTGCTTGTGTACGTTCATCGGATCGGCACCAAGCCTGACATCCCGGTCCTTTCCCTCTTTCGGGCGATGGCCATCGTCCTCCTCGTGACGGACTTTGCTCTCCTTTTCTTTCCAACGTTTTCGATTTTTCCCTTTCTCCAGGGCCTCGGCCTGATCTTCCTTTACTACCGCGTCCTCTCCATCTACAGCCCCGACGACAAGCTCCCCGTCGCCTCCTGGATCCTGGGAGTCGCTGCCGCGGGTGTCCTCGGGGTCACGCCGTTCCTGGGTTGGCCCTGGTTCGCCAACGCCGTGGGGCCGGTGGTGCTTCTCATCCTCTGGGCGGGGCTGGCCCGTAAGCTCTACGCGATTTCGGAGTTCAATACCGACGGCGCGGGGGTGATCCTGGCGTCCCGGGCCAACCTCGTGCAGTACATGATCCTCCTTCAGGTTGTCTCCTTGATCCTAACTCCCTGGGGAGGGTTCCTGAATCCCGCCGTCCAAATGCTCGCCTTTCCCCTCGCCAATTTGATCCACCCGTGGACCCTCACTTTCTGGGAGCGATTCTCTGACGCCCAGAAGGGCCGTCACATGGCGACCATGGAGAAGAACCTCGCATCCCTCTTCGAGTTCATGGTGGCCATCGGCAACGCCATTTCCGAGAAGCTCGAGATGGACAAGGTCCTCGACTTCGTGGTCAGGTCGGCCGTCAAGGCCACAAATGCCGATGGAGGCGCGGTCTTCCTCGTCGATGAGTTTGAAGACGTGCTGAGGGTGAAGGCCATCGAGGGCGACTTTCCTCCGCCGTACCAAGTGCCGCCGAAGGTCAAGCTGAAGATCAGCAACCTGACCGAGTACTTTCAGTCCACCCCCATTCCCCTGGGCAGCACGGTGGTCGGCGAATGCGCCATGACCCATAAGAGCATCTTCATCCGTGACACCCGGGACGACGACCGCATGTCCCAGAATGCCCGGCTCGATCAGGTCTATATCGCCTCCATCATCCTCACTCCCCTCATGCAGGGCAACAAGGTCTTCGGCGTCCTCGCGGTGTGAGCCGGCGGAGCAACTACTTGTTCAGCCAGGACAACTTCAACCAGATCCAGACCTTCGCCGACTACACTTCGCTGACGATCAACAGTCTCTTCACCTACCTCCAGCTTCTGGAAAAGCAAGAGATGGAACGCGAGCTAGGGATCGCCGCCCAGATTCAGAGCCAGCTCCAGCCCACCCGACTCCCTGCGGTGTCCAGCATCAGCTTGGCGGCTTACTCGCTGCCGGCCAAGGGCGTATCGGGGGACTACTACGACGTCATCAATATCCGCAAGGGACAAATCCTGATGGCGGTGTGCGATGTCGCGGGCAAGGGCATCCCTGCGTCCCTGGTCATGGTGATGATCCGCACCATCATCCACTTGGTGGCCCACCAGCCCGGGATGACCGTGGGGCGCATCCTCGACGTCGTCAATTGGGGCATCGCGGGGAAGGTCAGCCTCGACCGCTTCGCCACCCTCGCCCTCCTCAGCTACGACTTCGCCGACCATAGGCTGGAGTATTCAAACGCGGCCCATCACCCGCTTCTCATCTACAGGGCAGAGAGCCGCCGTTTCGAGACCCTCGATACCGAAGGCATCCCCATCGGTCTGGAGAAGAAAACCAAGTACAGCCAGATCGATACCGTTTTGCATCCGGCCGACATCGTGGTACTCTATACCGACGGCATCATCGAAGCCATGAACGAGCAGGGGAGCCAGTACTCGCTCGAGTCGATGCAGCGGGTAGTCCGAGAGAACTGTGATCTGCCCCCTGAAAAGCTGAAGAGAGCCATTATTGAAGACCTGAACGCCTTTGTCGGCAAGGCGAAACAACACGACGACCAGACGTTCCTTCTCATGAAGGTCGACGGGTAGAAGAGGGGTAGACCATGGACCTAAAGATCAGGAAACACGCCGAAACCTACATCATCGATGTCAATGGCGAGATGGATCTCTACAACTCCTACAAGCTTAAAGAGTTGGTCATGAAGATGCTCGAGAAAAAAGTCGAGCAGTTTGTCATCAATTTGGAGAACGTCGACTACATCGACTCCTCGGGCATTGGGGCCCTCATCTACATCTGTTCCACGATCAAAAAAATGAACCTCAAGCTGATCATCAGCAATATCCATGGATCGGTCAAAAAGGTCATTGAACTGACCAAACTGATGGGTTACTTCCCCATTGCCGGCACGGTAGAGGAAGCCATTCAGAAAATCGCCACTCCCTGATCGAGGAACCTATGTCTCAAGACGTTAAAGAACTGATCATCAACGAAAACCACCCCTTGTTCGATCACACAGGCATGTTCTACAAGGAATTCCCGTCTGACTTCCGTCAGATCCGCTATTTCACCCTGCTGATTGTTCAGAAGGCCCCGCCCGAGATCAAAGAGATCAACCTCCTGGAGCAGCAGATCAGCGAGATCATCAAGAATGCGGTCAAGCACGGTAATCAAAACAATCCCGAAAAGAAGATTCGTGTCTGGTACTCATTTTCCACCGCCCACGCCCATCTCATCGTGGAGGACGAAGGTGAAGGTTTCCAGGGCATCGAGGAATGGAATTTGTTCAACCGGAAGCGCCAGGAGGCTTTCCTGGCCCAAGATTTTGAGAATCTGGGAAATTTCGTCTCCTACCGGACCCTCCGCAGCGACGAGCACGATGGCGGGAACGCCATGTTCGCCGCGGTGGAATACTGGAACGATGGCGTGGTGTTCAACAGCAGGCGGAACTCCGTCGCCGTCGGAAAGACCTTTCCTCAGCGCCGCTTGGGGCTCGAGATCTCCTGACCCGGAGACTCTGGGTCGAAGGGTGACGCGGGAGGGGAAGCCTCTTCGAGGCGGACGTCGCTGACCAGAAGGGTTGTCTCACCGCGATCCAAGGCCACCCATCCTCGGAACTCTTTCTTTCCCAGTATCCTGACGGGCAAATTCCATCCGTCACCGGCGAGAGCCTTGCCGACCCGGACGACCTGGGGGTCGAGGCCTTCGGCGCGCAGCCTCCCGGCCCAGGCGCCCAGGTACGGGACCCCCTGGTCGGTCAGAAGCTGGGGGTCGAGCCCCTCCTGGGCCGCCTGCTGGAAGAACCTGGTCACGGTGCCCACCATTTCCGGGTTGCCTTCCAAGGCGCCTATGACCACGTCCCTCAAGACGGGCTGGTTCATTGAAGGCAGCTCCAGCAGGAACTCGTGCCCCCGCAAGATGCTCTCATCGAAGGGATGGGCCCCGGCCGCGACCGGGGCGGTGGAAGTCACGGAAGGGGCAGACGGGCCGGGGACCGGCTTGCTGGGAGCCGAGCAAGAGGCGGCCCACGCCATCGTCAGGACGAGAAGGAAAGGCTTCACTCCCCCAGACTATCTCGATCTGGACACAGGGTCCAGAAGCCCCTAGAATCGCACCATGAGTTCACACGAGGAAATCCTGAGACATCTCGAAAGGGATTTCACCAACCCCGTGCGCGATCCTCTGTGGAAGCATATTTACCTCACTCCAGCCCTCGAAAAAGCCACCAGAACCCCTCCTTTTGCCCGGCTCGGCCGGTTGAAACAATTGGGGCTGGCGGTGCTTGTCTACCCGGGGGCCGTCCATACGAGGGCCAACCACAGCCTGGGTGTCTTCCACCTGGCCCGACGGATCATCCACTCACTCACCCTATCGCCGGCGTACCCCGACCACCTGACGGTCGAGGGTGTGAAGGCCTACCTCTGCGCCGCGTTGTTTCACGACCTTGGCCACTTCCCCTACGCCCATGTGCTGGAGGATGGGCTCGACGTGAAGAACCACGAGCAGCTCACCGCCGAGGTCGTCTTGACCAGCGAACTGGCATGGCTGATCCGGCAGGAAGTGGGTACTGAACCCGCCTTCGTGGCGGCCATCGTCGACCACACCCTGGACTACGCGCCAGCCCGGGAGCAGGTGCGGTTCTTTCGACGTCTGCTTTCGGGGGTCCTGGACCCCGACAAGCTCGATTACCTGAACCGGGACGCGTACTTCTGCGGGGTCCCCTACGGCATCCAGGACCCCGATTTCATCATCAGCCAGCTGGTCCCCCACCGAGACCGGGGCATCGGTCTCTCCCCCAAGGGCATCCAATCGGTGGAGCATCTCCTGTTTTCCAAGTACCTGATGTACAAGTCGGTGTACTGGCACAAGGGAGTTCGCGCCCCGTCGGCGGTGATCAAGAAGGCCCTTGGCCTGGCCCTGCGGGCCGGCGCGCTCAAGGCCGAA
>JAHFSN010000249.1 GCA_023265735.1 Spirochaetaceae bacterium
TCGAGCTTGTCCTGGTCGGTTCCCGACTTGATCAGCGCCGGGTACTCGATACCGGGAATCAGCACGTACCCGCTGGCGGCGTCATACGATTCGGGGGCGTAGTTCTCCCCACCCAGGATCCCAGGGTAGACCAGGACGCCCTTGGGAGTGGGGTCCGGATGGTCGATCTTGGCAAAGGGAACCCCGTCGTAGACCACGGCGCCCGAGGCGGCGTCCCAGGCAAACCAGAGGCCGCCCTTGCCGCCCTCCACCACGATCTTCCTGTCGGCTCCTCCCAGTTTGGTCTTGATGAGCATGGGGGAAGCCGCGGCGTCGTAGTCCCACAGGTCGTGGGCCACTTCCTGTCCCGCCCAGACAAATTTCCCCGTGGCGCCCTCCACGGCGACGATCGAGTCCGTGTAGGGGTTGGCGCCGGGGCGGTTGGCCCCGAAGAAGTCGGGAGAGGGGTTGCCCACAGCGAAGTAGACCAGGCCGGTTTCCTCGTCGATGGTGACGGGCATCCACACGCCGCCGCCGCCATTCCAGTGGCTGTCCTTGAGCCAGTCCTGGCCCTTGGCGGGGACGGTCCAGAACGGGTGGTCCCAGGCCGGGCTCAGGTCGGCGGCCTTCAGCGCCATGACGAAGCCTCGGACCCCGTTGTCCGAGCCCGACGAACCGAAGTAAATGTTGCCCTTGAAATAGACGGGCGCGGTGGTCTCATAGTACCCATTGGCCGGGGTGATGGCGTCGGTCTCGCCGGGGTAGATGTCCTTGAGGGCGACGGTCTTCAGGACGGCTCCCGTCTTGGCGTCCAAGGCAACCACTCGGTCGTCCAAAAGGAGCGAGAAGACCTTACCCTCGGCCACGGCCACGCCTCGGTTGGCCACGATGGGCGAGATCTTGGCGAACTCATCGATGGAGGCGTCGGGAGTGTAGTGCCAGAGCACCTTTCCGGTGACCGCGTCCAGCGCCAAGATGTGATTTTTGCCCGTGGTTACGTAGAGAACGCCGTCCACAGCCACGGGGTAGCTCTGGCTCCCATTGGGGATGGTCTTGTCCACCGTCTTAAAGTCCACAGACCAGACGACCCCCAGGTCTTTGATGTTGTCCTTGGTGATGTCTTTCACCGGAGATTGCCTGGTGCTCGCCAAATTGTAGTGGACCGAAGGGAAATTCACGGGGTCGGGGCTGCACGCCGCGATCAACGCCGCTGCCGTTAGGGTCAGGGCTAAACCCATCTTTGTCATCGTTCTTCTCCTCTTGCCTCAGCAAGGCGGGACGGGGTCCGCTCCTCGGCCCGCATTCTTGACCATTTCAGTCGTATACACCAGACTACAATGGAATTTTCCAGGAGTCAAATGAAGGTTCCTCCATTTTACGTTCCTTGATTTCCAGGAAGTTCATCCGCATTTTGAGACAAAAGGAGTCTCTATGAAACGATTAGTTCTGTTGCTGGCTCTTCTGGCCGGAGGGGCGGCCGTTTGGGCCGAGGCCGTCGTCGATGGAAAGGTGGCAGCCGGCGAGTACGCCAGCTCTAAATCTGTGATGAACGGCGATGCGACCCTTTCCTGGTCTTGGGACGCCAAGGGCGGGATCACCATTGCTCTGACGGCCAAGAACACGGGGTGGATTGCCGTGGGCCTGGGGACCAGGACCATGACGGGTTCGGCCATGTACATGGGCTATGTCGACGCCAAAGGGAAGGCCGTGTTCTCCGAGCAGACCGGCGCCGAGCATATCCACTCGCCCACGGGCACGAAGCTCGCGGATAAGTCTGCAGTGACCCTGACCGGGGGCGTCGAGGTCCTTGAGTTCCACCTTCCCGCCGGGAAGATTCCCACCAAGGGCAAGAACGTCCCCTTCATCGTGGCGTTCTCGAAGAAGGCCGACCTGACTTCGCCCCACGGCGACAACTACGACATCGGAAGCTTTCCGCTGCCCTAACAGTCTGTCGGGCTTAGGGGCCCACGAACTGGCCCGCCAGGGAAAGCCACGCCCGGGCCGCCGGGGATAGGGGGCCGCCCCGGGGCCAGACCAGCGACAGGTTCCAGGAGAAATCGCTCCTGTCGAGGGGAACCAGGACGACGTTCGGCTCCCCTGTTTGACGGGCCATAGCCCGGGGCATCAAGGCGATCCCCAGCCGAGCGGCCACCAGTCCGAGGATGAGGTCCACCTGGCTGGAGTGGCAGGCCGTCCGCGGTTCGAAACCGGCGCCCCGGCACGCCTCGACGATCATGGTATTGAGTCCAAAGCCGGCTCCGTAGAAAATGAAGGCCTCGTGGACGAGGTCGGCAAAGTTCAAGGAGGGGCGGGCGGCCAGCGGGTGTGACGCGGCCACCACCACATCGATGGGTTCCCGCCGGACCTCCAGCCTGTCAAACCTGTCGTCGGGGGGCAGGAGGGACGTGGCCAAGTCGAGTTCGTCCCCCAGGGCCATCTCTTCCAGACGCTTGGTTCCCGCCTCGACCAGAACCACCTGGATCTGGGGGAACCGATTCTTGTACTCGGCCAGCCAGCCCGCGAAGACCGTGTGGGCCCCCACCAGGGGAAGGCCCAGCCGCAGGGTTCCCCGCTGGAGGCCCCCCAGCTCGGCCAGTTCGGTCGTCAGTCCCTCGAGCTGGCCCAAGACCGCCGTGGCCCGCCGGAACACAATCTCGCCGGCCGGGGTCAGGGACGCCGCGTAACCCGTCCTGCGGAGAAGCTGAACCCCTAAGTCCTGTTCGAGGTGGGCCACGGCCTTGCTCACCGCCGACTGGGAGAGGAACACCACCTTGGCCGCCCCAGAAAAGCTGCCCTGGCGCACCACTTCGACGAAGGCCCGCAGAGTCCGAAGTTCCATTTCATGCCTCTCTAGAATGGATTCTATGCCAAAGTTTCGCTTTCAGAATAGATCGGGAACGCCTAGAATGGTTGATATGAAACCATTGTCTCAAAGACAGCCATTCCTGTCCGTTCGAAGACGGCTACGTGCCCATTGGTGGCTCCAGGCCCTCCTCCTTCTGGGCCTCTGGTGGGGCGTCGATCTTCTGGTTCGGCTGACGGGTTTTCCCGTACCAAGCCCGGTGGTGGCCCTCGTCCTGCTCGTCGTGCTCCTCGCCACGAAGAGGCTCCGTCTGGGCAGCGTGAGGCGGGGGGCCCGCTGGTTCCTCGCGGAGATGCTCCTGTTCTTTATTCCGGCCGTCCTGGCCGTCGTGGACCACCCGAATCTGTGGGGTCCCACGGGCCTCAAGATCCTGGTAGTGATCACGGCGGGGATCCTGGTCGTAATGCTGGTCACCGCCGGGGTCGTCGAGATCTGCGTCCGGCTCCAGGAAACCCGGGGGGCCCGCGATGGACAGTAACCTGATCCTGGGCATCTTTTGGTCGGTGGCGACCCTCGTCCTCTACGTGATCGGGAAAGTTCTCCATCGCTGGCACCAGAGTTGGTGGTCGTCTCCTCTCCTCACCGCGTCGGGGTTCCTGATCCTCGTTCTGGTGGGGTTTCACGTGAGCTACGGTACCTACGCCGCGGGGACCCATTGGCTGGTGGTGCTCCTCGCCCCGGCGACCGTGGCCTTCGCGGTTCCCATCTACGAGCAGAGGGCCCTCATCCGCAAGTACTGGACGATTCTGACCCTGGGAGCCCTGGTGGGAAGCGCGGCCTCGATGGCGGCCTCGTGGGGTCTGGCGAGCCTTCTGGGCTTGGACCACGAACTTCAGGTGAGCCTGCTTCCCCGGTCCGTCACCACGCCGTTCGCCATCATCGTCTCGCACCAGCTGGGGGGCACCGCCGAACTGACGGCGGTCTTCGTGGTTGTGACGGGGGTCCTGGGCGCCGCCATCGGAGAGGTGCTCTCCCTGCGGTTGCCCCTGCGGTCCGCCCTTGCCCGGGGGGCCCTCTTCGGCATGGGTGCCCACGCCGTAGGAACCGCCAAGGCCCATCAGCTCGATGGTCAGATGGGGGCCCTGGCGGGGGTCGTGATGATCTTCGTGGGTCTGCTCAATGTGGCGTTGGCCCCCCTGGTGGCCCTGCTGGTCCGCTAGGGGGACAGAGCTGGCGCACCCCTACGGTTTGGCGTAGTCGGTGAGTCCGAGCCGGTTCCCAAACGGGTCCTCGAATTCCACGGCCCAACCGGTACGGATGGCAAAGGGTTCCGAAAGGAACCGGACTCCCTGGTCGGCCAAACGGTGGTGTTCGGACTTCACGTCGTCGACTACGAACCAGACCGTGGGCTTGGCATCGGGAAATTTTGCCACATCTTTGAGGATGAGGGCCGGCTCGTCGTCGCCGATCCGGTAGGCCACCATCCCGGACGCTGCGAAATCGAACTTGACCGCCAGGCCCAGGGCGCTGTGATAGAACTCCCGGGCCTGGTCCAAGTTGCCCACTGGCAGAAAGTAGTTATCCACGGTCATGA
>JAHFSN010000250.1 GCA_023265735.1 Spirochaetaceae bacterium
CCTCCGCGTGAACACCCTCCTCCCAGTCTTCCACCCAACCCACCACCACAACCCCAGCCGACCGAGCGCCCACCAGCCCTCCGCGTCTTTGCGTCTTTGCGGTGAGACTTCTTCCCTAGTCTTTTCCCCGTGCCTCCGCGTCCTCCGCGCCTCCGCGTGAACCTCCTCCCTTCCCCATCTTTCCGACCCTTCCGTGGTTCACGGCCTTCTGCATCCCGCCCCCCTCGAAGGTCCGGCGTTGCACCTCAAAGGTCCGGCGTTGCACCTCAAAGGTCCGACGTTGGCCCCCTAAAGGTCCGACGTTGGCCCCCTAAAGGTCCGGCGTTGGACCTCGAAGGTCCGGCGTTGGACCCCTAAAGGTCCGGCATTCGACCTCGAAGGTCCGGCGTTGGACCTCGAAGGTCCGGCATTTGGTCTCTGCGACCAAACGTTTGGTGAAATTCACCAAATGGCCGGTCTTTTTCACCAAATGCCGGGTCTTCGAGACGCTCCGTTTGGTGAAAATCACCAAATGCCGGCTGGCGGAGACGAAATGGCGCATCTCGGAGACCGAGTGCCGGCGGGCTTGTGTTCGCTGAACGCGACACGGGGAATTCGGCATCAGCGACGCGCGGTAGGCCCCGAAGGCCGGCTCCGCCCGATCCTGAGGGTCAGGGGGAGCCGGCTTTTGAGGGAGATCCGGAGGCCCTTGCGGACTTGACGATGTGTACTTATACTGAGTTGTATACACACGGAGGGATGGTGAGAACCAACATCGTGATTGATGACCAACTGATGGAGCAGGCGCTTTCTGTGTCGGGATTCAAGACGAAGAAGGAGACCGTCGAAGAGGCGCTGCGCTTGCTGATTTCTCTGAGGAACCAAGCCTCCATCAGAAATTTTCGAGGGAAGCTGAACTGGGAAGGGGACCTTGAGGCGATGAGAGTTGACCGGTGATCCTAGCCGACACCTCGGCCTGGATCGACTATTTCAGGGGTGTTTCCGCTCCGCACACGGATATCCTCGATCGTGAACTGTCTCGAAGCCGGATCATCACGGGAGACCTCATTATTGCCGAGCTTCTGCAGGGATTTCGGGAAGAGCGGGACTACCAGCAGGCCAAGCAGATCATGGACAGTCTGGAATACCGAGACTTGGTGGGAAAGCCCATGGCAGAGGCCGCCGCACAGAACTACCGAATCCTGAGGAAAAGCGGAGTGACCGTCAGGAAGACGGTGGATGTGATCATTGCCACCTACTGCCTGGAGAATGGTCTCGAGCTGATCCACAACGATCGAGATTTTGATGCCTTTGAGGACCAGTTGGGACTGCGCGTCCGGCGCTAGGGTCCCTCTGACCACCCGATCTGGCGGTCGGGGCTCGATCAAGGGTGTGATCGTCACCTGGAAAGGCTACTACGACGAACGGATGAAGCTGTACGCGGAAGATCGCCTAGAGAGCTGACAGTTGTCAAAGAGGCATTCCATTCGCTTCCTGCCCTGTCCTCCCCTTCTCTTCCCCCAGCCTCAGTACCGCAAACCCAACCGCCCGATCGCCCACCAGGCCTTCGCGTGACCGTCTTCTCTCAGATCCCATCCGGTTTAATTGACGGGTCATGATTTAGGTCATATTATTGACCCATGGAAACCACAATCAGCCACCTGAAGGCCCATTTGGCAGAACACCTTCGTTCTGTTCAGCGCGGACAGACGCTCGTGGTCACGGACCACAATCGGGCCGTAGCCAGGATCAGTCCCATCGAGACCTAATCTCTGGTCCAGCGACCAGCGTCACGCGCCTTCTCCCTGGTGGTGCCTACCGGCCTGCCCAAGGGCCTTTCGGCCAACGACTTGCTCCAGGCAGAACGGGGCGAATCCTGAAGATCTATCTGGATACCAGCGTTCTCCTGGCCGGCCTGTTGGAAGGGGACGACCGACTCCTGCGGATTCCCGAGGGAGCCGAGCTGGCATCCAGTCGGTTGCTTTGGGTAGAGACGAGACGGGTCCTCGACCGATGCCTCAGGACGGGAGCGCTCGATCCTTCTCAGGCCGTGCGGACGCGACAGGCCTTTGAAGAGACCGCCCAAGGGATTACCCAGCTCAGAATCACCGAGGCCATTCTCCGTCGGGCTGAGGAGTCGTTTCCTCTCACGATTCGGACTCTGGACGCCATCCACCTGGCGACAGCTCTGACCTGGGGCGGGGAGTCGACACATGAAGAATTCGAACTTTGGACCCTGGATCTGCAATTCAACCAATGTGCTGCGGCCCTTGGCATTCGGACTCCCTGGCTGGAACAAGGGAACCTTTGACGATCGGTCAGCGACTAACTGTTGGGGATGGTGAAAACCGAGTCCTTTTCGGGACAAGGAGGACTTCGTCCATGACAAGTTTCGACAAGAAGACCGTGACTCCCGGGCAGGTGATCTTCCGTCAAGGGGACTCGGCTTCGGACCTCTACTTCATCAGCCGTGGCCGGGTGGGAATCTTTTTGTCGCACCCCCAGGGAGACTACCTGCTGCACGAGCTCACCGCGGGAATGCTCTTCGGCGAAATGGGATTCCTTTCTGGGCCACCCCAAACCGTCACGGCCACGGCCCTCGATGAATCGGTGATTTCGAGGATACCTGCCGAGAAATTCCACCAGAACACCTTGGGTCTTCCGGCCTGGTCCCTCGCCATCGCCAAGGCCCTGGCCGAGCGGTTGAGGTACACCACCAGCGCCTTCGAGAGACTTATCCAGGAACGCTCGCATATGGTGACGTTTGAATCCGACGAGCCTGTTTCGCGGGTGGCCCTCGACACGACCTCGTTGGAGATCGCCTACTATCCGGAGGCCGATGCGCAGCGGCTCCACCTGATGGGAAGAGTCACCACCGAAAATGTCGAACGCCTGATGAATCAGGTCAACGACCTTCGGCGGCAAAAGGTCTCGCCGGTGATTTTGAACTTTGCCGGCGTGACCGACGTCCAGAAGGACGCCTTGGCGACCATCATCGAGGCCGCCAGGGCCTCCTCGGACGTCACGGGCGTGATCCGTTTGGAGAATGTCCAGTTCATCGCGGAACGGTTTCGCCTCTTCGAAGGGTTTGAAAAGGTTCTGCATTCCGAAAGCGCCCCGATCCGACGGGTGGCCTTCGGCGACCACCTGATGCACCAGGGAGACAAAGGGAGCGAAATGTACGTGGTGAAGTCCGGGAGTTTCACGATTTACCGGACCTCGCAGAGCAGCGAACTGGTCCTTTGGAAGGCCCAGCCAGGGGACGTGCTGGGCGAGATTGCCTTGATCACGGGAAAGCTCCGTTCCGCTTCTGTGCGGGCCGACCAAACCAGCCAGGTCTATGTGATCTCGCTGGAGAGTTTCCGCAAGAACGCCTACCACATTCCCCCGTGGTTCCAGCGCCTGATGGAAGGCTTGGCCGCACGGGTGTGTTCCATCAACCAGACCCTGGAAGACTATCTCTCGGGGAAATTGAAACCCGTTGCTTTGGTTCAAAGGTCGACCTTGACGATTTCGGAGAATTTCCGTGTTCCGGGCGAATGCTATCTGCACGGAACCCTCGATTTGGGTACCCTCAAGGAGCTTCAGGCCTACATCGGTCAAAGGCTCAAAGCAGGAACAAGACAATTCAGTTTTGATCTGACGGGGATGACCGTTGTCGATCCCAGGGCGCTCCGCTACTTTGTCAAGTTTCAAGAATACTTGTTGGGGATCCATGGTCAGCTGAGGAATACCGGTCAGGCGGTGTGAAACTTCTTCCCCCTGTCCCCCGCGCCTCCGCGTGCCGGTCTTGATCCCCCGCCCACGACAGCCGATAGTGGAACCATGATCGAACGCGCCCTTCGGTTTCCCCCGAACCCCAGCGACCACGCTATCCTGTGCTTCCAACCCGAAGGGGACTTCACCCCCGACGGACAGGCCCTGATCGTCGACGAGACCCCGGGCGCCGGGTGCGGCCTGGTGCTCTTCGACCACGCCAAGGTCGTCGTCGGATCCCAGCTGCGGGTCCAGATCGGCTACCGGGACCCGGTGAAGGCCGAGGTGGTGTGGACCAGGGTGCTTCCCCAGAACCTCCTCCAGGTGGGGATGAAGTTTCTGGCCTCGGCCGGGAACGCCTCCCCATGACCCAAATGGCCATTGTCGCCGACATCCATGGGAACCTCCCCGCCCTGAACGCGGTCATCGACGACCTGGCTTCCGTGGGCGTGGACGCCGTCATCAACCTGGGCGACTGCCTTTCGGGTCCCCTCTGGCCCCGGGAAACGGCCGAGCGGCTTCGGGGTCAGGACTGGGTCCATCTCAGGGGCAACCACGATCGCCAGGTGGCCGCCGACGTCCCCGAGACCCTGGGGCTGTCCGACGCCTACGCCCGGGGGCAAATCACCGAC
>JAHFSN010000251.1 GCA_023265735.1 Spirochaetaceae bacterium
TCCGGCCCGCGCCGTCGATGAGGGCGGCCTCCTCCAACTCTTTGTTGATACCCAAGAAGAACTGCCGCAGGAAGAAGACCGCGAAGGGCGTCATGAGGAGGGCCGGGGCGGCGACGCCCAGGTAGGTGTTGAGCCAGCCCCACTCCTTGATGAGGATGAAGTTGGGGATGAGCATCACGATGGTGGGGATCATGAGGGCCGACAGGTACAGGCCGAACAGCGCCTTGCGGAAGGGGAACCTGAGGCGGGCAAAGGCGTAGGCGCCCAGGGCCGAGAAGAACACCTGGCTCACGGTGACCAGCGACGACACGACCACCGAGTTGACCAGGAACCTGAGGAAGTTGATCTTCTGGCCCGAACCTCCCAGGCGGACGGCGTCCTCACCGGTGATGAACCCTAGGACCCGCTGAAAGTTCGAAGTCTCAAATTGGGGCGGAAGGAACGCCGACGGGAAGGCGCCGATGGCCTTGTTGGGCGTGAAGGACATTCGTCCCACCCAGTACAGGGGGAAGAGGCTGATCAGCACCAGGAGGATGGTGACGAGGAAGAACACGATGGACCAGGTGTTGCGTTTTGTGCTCATAGGGTTTCCTTAATCGGCCTCGTCGGCCTTCATCAGACGCATCTGCAGGAAGCCGACCCCCAGCAGAACCACAAACAGGACCAGGGACGCCGCCGCCGCGTAGCCCATCCGGTATTCCTCGAAGGCGCTCTTCGCGATAAAGAAGTTCAGAACCCAGGTGGAGTGGCCCGGGCCGCCCCGGGTGGCCACCGCCACGGTGTCGTAGATCTGGAACGAACCGATGACCGACGTGATGATCACAAACGCCAAGACGGGACGAAGGAGGGGCAGGGTGATGCGCGAGAAGGCCGTCCATCCGGTGGCGCCGTCGATGCGGGCGGCCTCGTCGACCTCCTTGGGGATGCCCTGCATGCCGGCGAAGACGATGAGGGCCGTGTAGCCCATGAACTTCCAGATATTGATGGCGGCGATGGAGGGAAGGGCCAATTGGGTGGTCGTGAGGAAATTGACCGCCGGCAGGCCCAGGGCCTTGATGCCCTCGTTGACGATGCCGATGCTCGAGTCCAGGAGCACCATGGCCAAGAGGGCCACCACCACGTTGGGCAGAAGCCAGGGCGTCAGCAGGGTGCCCTTCAGAATCACCGAGCCGCGGTAACGGCTCATGAGGACGGCGATGAGGAGGGCCAGGACCGTCTGAAGGGGGATATTCCAGAGGACGTATTCCACGGTGACCAGCAGGGCGTTCCAGAAGTTCTCGTCTTGGGCGAGGGCGATATAGTTGTCAAACCCGACCCAGCGGGAGGGCTGGAGGAGGTCCCAGTCGGTAAAACTGAGGACGACGCCCCGGGCCAAGGGGAACACAAAGAAGACCGCGAAACCCAGCAGGCTGGGGACGATGAACAGGGTTGCAACAGCAATTTCTCGGGCGGAATACCGCGGGGATCGGCGCACCGAAACCTCCTTGTTGAACCACGGTACCACGGGTTCGGAAACCTGTAAAGAAAAACTGAAAACGTTTTCACTCGGTGAAAACTGACACGAAGGACGGCAAATTCTCACGGAAGCCGGTCATGGTGAGGACGAGGTTGTTCCATGACTGCGCTCGTGACCCAGCCGAAAAAGTTCTTGTCCATCGAAGGGAAGTACGTTCTCACCGAGGAAGGGGTCGACTACTGCACCCGCCGCCGGATTCCCATCCGCGAGCTCAGAATGTACGGCGGGACGACCACGGCGGGGTTCGTGTGGTCAAGCGTGGACGCGGCGATGGTCGAAGGGTTTGTGACCCACGGACTCTTGGCGGGGATCGAGCTGGAACGCGCCGAGTTCCTGAACAAGCGCACCGAGATCCTGGGGCTCACGGAGCTGCTCTTCGACGGCATTCTCATGAAGCGGTTTCGTCCCACACTGCGGCGGAAGCTCCGGGAGGACCCGGTGTACCAGAAGCTGGTCTCCTCGTCCCCGGTTCCCCTGCGGCTTCGGGAGGCCTTGGCCAGCCGTCAGCCCGCGGTGGTCCGGGCCCAGGACGAGCTCGCGGCCCACGTCGCGGGGAACCTGCCCGACCTCTCCGAGGCCAAGGTGCGACGGCTCTTGGCTCTGGTCGACGACTCGGTTTGGTTCCTCCTCACCGAGCCGGGGGCCAGCCTGGCGGCGTTCCGGCAGAGGGTGTTCGAAGCGGTGACCGTGTACGCCCGGAGGATGGAGCTTTCGGAGTCCCTGGCCCTGAATCTGATGGAGTTCCTGCAGCAGGCGGAACGGGCCCACTTTCAAAACTTGGCCGAGCGCGACCCCTTTACCCGCAAGAACCCCCAGGCCATACCTGAACTGTTGGGGGACCCGGAGTTCCGGGACCGTCTTATCGCGAAGGCCCGGCTCCAGAGGGAGCTGCTGGTGATCTCGATGAGCTTTCCCGGTCATCCCCAGGGGACCCTGGCGGGCTTGGCCACTGAGATCTCGGTCAGGAACCGGGGCGTGGCGGGCCTGGTGGCCCGGTCGGCGTCGCTGGGGAAGGCGGCCCGCCCGGGGGCCACGCGGATGACCGATTTCATGGACCAGGCCCTGTCGGCCAACCTGGGCGACCTGGGTCTGCTGAATCTGAATACGTTGAAGGACCTGTGCCGCCGGCAGGGCATCACGGTCGAGACCTCCCTGGCCCGGGACGACAGGACCAACGAAACGGTTTCGACCATGCGCCTCATCCTCTAGCGGCTCGTCGGTGGACAGAACCGAATCTCAGCCTGAAAATGGGTGCATCGAACCTTTCAGGAGGCCAAGGATGGCAGCTCGTCGGCGGTGGTTAGGACTGATGGCCTGGGGGCTCGTCGCTTTCGTTTCCTGCTCGGGCCCCGAACGGGGTGCCGTGGTTCCCCAGGCGGTCTTCTGGACCACCGACGGCTTGGCCGACTTTCGGGCCACCGACGTTCACCGCAGTTCGTCGCCGGCCGACGTGGTCGTCGATCCCTCCCAGGGCCGCCAGGTGATGGAAGGCTTCGGCGGGGCCTTCAACGAAAAGGGCTGGGAAGCCCTCCAGGCCCTCGACCCCCCGCAGCGCCAGCGCGTCCTTGAAATGCTGTTCCGCCCTGGGGTGGGGATGAACCTGACGTTCTGCCGGGTGCCCATCGGGGCCAGCGACTACGCCGTTGACCGGTACACGGAAGACGACGTGGCGGGAGATTGGGCCCTGGCCCACTTCAGCATCGAACGGGACAAGAAGCGGCTTATTCCCTACATCCAGGCCGCCCAGGCCCTTCAGCCCCAGCTCCGCCTCTGGGCTTCGGCCTGGACGCCGCCGCCGTGGATGAAGGACAACCAGGCCTTCGACGGCGGGCATCTCTTGTCCGATCCTCGGGTGTACCGGACGTACGCCGAGTATCTGGCCCGGTTCATCGATTCGTATCGGGCCCAAGGGCTCGTCATCGAGAAGGTGGCTGTCCAGAACGAGCCCCTGATCGAAACCCACTACCCGTCGTGTCTGTGGACCCCGGACCAGTACCGGGACTTCGTCCGGGACTCCCTGGGCCCCACCCTGGCGCGCCACGGCCACCCCAAGGCCATTCTGCTGGGGACCTTCAACCAGGGCGAGAACGCGGCCCACGCCTTGGCCGTGCTGGCCGACAGCGGCGCCGGTCAGGTGGGCGCCCTGGGGCTGCAATGGGACGGCTTGGACATGCTGCCCCGCCTCTCGGCGCTTCTGGACGGCATCGCCCTGTGGCAGACCGAGACGGACTGCGGCAACTGGCATTGGAAGCCCGGGTTTCAGAAGGATAGACCGCCCAACGACCAGGCCTACGCCTCGTACACCTGGGGCAAGATGCGCGACTACCTGCAGGCCGGGGTGACGGTGTACGACCTCTGGAACCTCGTGCTCGACCAGGAGGGGAAGAGCATCGATTCCCAGCTCCCCTGGCCCCAGAACAGCGCCGTCGTGGTCGACGTTCCCCGTCGCCAGGTGGTCTACACGCCCATGAGCTACGCCTTTTCGAGCTTCAGCCGGTTCGTCGTGCCGGGCTCGGTCCGCCTCGAGGCGAAGAGCGATGACGGGAATGCCGTGGCCTTCCGGACGCCCGGAGGAAAGACCGTGGTGGTGCTCCGGAACCCCTCCCGGGACCCCCATTGGGTGGTCGTGGCGGTGGGCGACCAGCGCTACGCCGTGAACGTGGATGGAAACGGCTTCGGGACCTTGGTGCTCTAGGATCGAGCCCTGCCCTTGAAGTTGTCCTTGACGGATCTCGAACGTGGGTTTAAATGGTTACATGTGGTATCAACCATTGCCAGGAATCCATGAAGCGACCTGACGAAGTCATCCAGAAAAACGTCCTCGAATCGATGCAGACCC
>JAHFSN010000252.1:0-718 GCA_023265735.1 Spirochaetaceae bacterium
GCCGAGAACCACTTCCACCTGATGGACCTTGCCGTCTCCCGCCACGGGGATCACGTTCCCCGAAACGGCCTTGCCGTCCACTTTCAGGCTGGCCACGCCCTTTGAGACCGACTTCGGGTTGGTGACCTTGATCTGATAGGTGTCACCGCGGAACTTTCGGGTCACGTCAAATCCAGGCCAGGCCTTCGGAATGCAGGGGTTGACCTTCAAACCCGCAAAATCAGGCTGGATGCCGAAGATGCCCTGGCTCACCACCACGAACGTCCACGCGGCTGTACCGGTCAACCAGCTGTTCTTCGCTTCGCCAAAACACGGGGCGTCCTTGCCCGCGGTCATCTGGGCGTAGACGTAGGGCTCGGACCGGTAGGTCTCGATCTGAGTCTCTTTGGACGACGGGCAGATGGAGTGATAATACTCCAAGGCCCGGTCCCCCTCGCCCAGGAGACACCAGCCCAGGTGGATCCAGGTGTTGTTGTGGCTGAAGATGCCCGCGTTTTCCTTGACCCCCGGCGGGTACGAAGTCACCTCGCCGTAGGCCTTGTTGTAGGTGCTGTAGGCCGGCTGCTGAAGGACGACGCCGTTCTTGGTGTACAGGTGCTTGTGGACGCTCTCGAGGGCCTGGCGGGCCCTGCCATTGTCCGCACCGGCGCCGCCCAAGACGGCCCAGCCCTGGCTCTCGATGAAGATTTTCCCTTCGTCGTTGGTCTTCGAGCCGATC
>JAHFSN010000252.1:739-4351 GCA_023265735.1 Spirochaetaceae bacterium
GCGCTGACCTTCGATCCGGACCGCGTCGGCCTTCTGGCCGAGGAACTGGTAGAGTCCTTCCATCTCCCGGGCCGCGTAGAGGAACAGACCCGCGATCATCACGGATTCGGCCTTCGAATCCTTCACGTCGCCGGCGGTCTGGAAGCTCTCGTTGGGCTCGGTCGAGTGGCAGTTGAGGTTGAGGCAGTCGTTCCAGTCGGCGTGGCCGATGAGGGGCAGCCCGTGGGGACCGCGCTTCTTCATGGTGTAGGCCAGGGAGGTCTCGAGGTGATGGAGGAGGTTTTCCTTCTCCTTGTCCGATTTGTACGTTTTGTCGGCGTACCCGCAGGGCGCGTCGAGGATGGACTTGTCACCGGATTCCTTCACATAGCTGACCGTCGAGAGGACGAGCCACAGGTGGTCGTCGTAGAAGTCACCGCCGATGTCGGCGTTTCCCTTCTTGGTGAGCGGCTGGTACTGGTGGTAGCAGGTGCCGTCGGAGAGCTGGGTCGCCGCGATGTCGAGGATGCGGTCCCGGGCCCGGCCGTGGATCATGTGCACGAAGCCCAAAAGGTCCTGGTTCGAGTCCCGGAAGCCCATGCCGCGGCCGATGCCCGTCTCGTACATCGAGGCCGACCGGCTCATGTTGAAGGTGGCCATGCACTGGTACTGGTTCCAGACGTTGGCCATCCGGGTCGCATGGGGATCGGGGCTCTCCACCTGAAAGTTGGAGAGATTCTCGTCCCAGTACGCCGTCAGGCGGCCAAAGGCGGCGTCCACGGCGCCGGGCTGGGAATACTTCTCCACCACGGCCTTGCCGACGGTCTTGTTCATCACAAAGGGGGCGGTGAACTTATCCCCCTTGAACCCGGCCAAATCGTGATCCACGTAGGCCAGGAGGTAGGCGTAGGTGGCCTCCTCGCCCGGCTTGAGCGCCAGGGTCACTTCGTGGCTGCCGATGGGGTTCCATCCGAAGGCCACCGAGTTGGAAGCCTTTCCTGCGAAGGGCACCTTGGCCTCGTGCAGACCCTCGTGGATGCCGACGAACACGTCGCGATTGGTATCGAATCCCGTCACAGGCCCGGTGCAGGCAAACAGCGTGTAGTGGTTGCGCCGCTCCCGGTACTCGGTCTTGTGGTAGATGGCGCCACCCTCAACTTCCACCTCACCGATGGAGTAGGTCCTCTGATAGTTGGTCATGTCGTTCAGGGCTTCAAAGAAACAGAACTCCTGGTAGGAGTAGATCTTGACCGTCTTGGCTTTGGACGACGTGTTCTTGACCGTGACCTTCCACACTTCCAGATTTTCTCCGGGAGGAACAAACATGGTCTGGGCCACCGACAGGCCGTCCTTCGCTCCAGTGATCGTGGTGTAGCCCAAACCGTGACGGCACTCGTAGGCGTCCACCTTGGCCTTAATGGGCTTCCAACCCGGATTCCAAACCGAACCGGCGTCGTTGACGTAGAGATAGCGGCCCCCCAGGTCGTAGGGCACGTTGTTGTACCGGTACCGGGTCAGCCGCCGCAGCTTGGCGTCCTTCCAGAAGGTGTACCCACCGGCGGTGTTGGTACAGAGTCCGAAGAACTCGTCCTGGCCGAGATAATTCAGCCATGGAAGGGGAGTGTCGGGGCGAGTGATCACGTATTCCCGTTTTTTGTCGTCAAAATGCCCATAAGGATTGGTGCCCGAATTCTGGCTCATGAGGCCTCCATAAGGCCCATATCCTAAGACGAAATCGTTTGCGCGTCAATCCGAGGGTGTTTTTCCCGTCGGAGATCTTCCTTTTTCATGCGCATTTCCGCTATACTCAAAACAATGAAACCGCAAGTCAGCCTGATCACACCGCAGGACGCCACGGGCGCTCCGTTGTATCTTCTCCGTTCCGGCCCCATGGAAGTGGTCCTGTCGGGATACGGAGCGGCCATCCGATCCATCCGCATTCCCGATTCCCAGGGACGCGTCGAAGAAGTCACCCAGGGCTGGGATGACCCCGCAGCCTGGGCCAAGAACGGCGTCTATTTTGGCGTGTCCGTGGGCCGGTTCGCCAACCGGATCGCCGATGCCCGGTTCACCCTCGACGGGCAAACCTATCCCCTGGCCGCCAACGATGGCCCCAACCATCTGCACGGTGGTCTTCTGGGGTTCCATCAGCAAATTTGGGCCACCGAACCCTTCACCACCGAGCTGGACGCGGGAGTCATCTTCAGGCTTGTCTCCCCCGACGGGCAAGACGGGTACCCAGGCCGGGTCGAAGTGACGGCCCGCATCAGTCTGACCGACCGGCACGTCATTAAGACCGTTTTCGAGGCGGTGACGGACAAGGCCACGCCGATCAACCTCACCAACCACACCTATTTCAACCTCGGGGGACCCAACCACGATTCCATCCTGGACCACCAGTTTTGGTCCGCGGCCGCCGAATGGCTGCCGGTGGGTCCGGGAAGCATTCCCACAGGAAAGGTGCAGTCGGTGGCCGACACGCCGTTCGACTTCCGCGTTCCCAAGCTTCTAGGCCGGGATTACAGCAGGGTCGAGGGCGGCTATGACCACTGCTTGGTCCTCGACGGCAAGAACAAGCCCTTTCCCGCGGTCAAGGAGGCGGCCCGGGCTACCCTCGCCAGCAAGGGCCGCACCCTGAAACTCTACACCGACCAGAGCGGATTCCAGCTGTACACAGGAAACTACCTGGGCGGCGTCATCGGCCGCGGGAACAAGGTGCTCAAGCCGACGGCGGCCTTCTGTCTGGAGAGTCAGAGGTTTCCGGACTCGGTGGGGCGGCCCGAATGGGCGGCGTCCATCCTGAGGCCCGGGGAAACCTATCGTCACGAATTTCATTACGCGTTCGAGTTTTAGCGGGAATTTCCCCTCTCGCTTGCTTCGGCTCCCCGGGAGTTTTTCTGGGAGCCGGGGCCGCCTTCCAGGGTCCTCACGGAAAGCCCGTTGGGGGCAAATTTGGGCCCCCTGGGGACAAGTAACTCCCGGCAGTATCTTCTCTTAATCCCCCTCTACAGTTGCGGTTGACAGCCCAAATTTGCGGGTTTAGGCTTCTTGCAGAGAGGAGCCATTTATGCTGACGGAAATCGGACGCCTCCGCAATGTTGCCATTGTCGGTCATACCGGAACGGGAAAGACCACCCTGCTCGAACAGCTGCTTTTCCACGGAAAAGTGATTCCCAAACCCGAAAAAGTCGAAACCGGCCGGACCGTCAGCGATTTCACAGACGAGGAAGTCCGACGGGGAATCTCCATCCATACCGCCCTGGGCCACCTTCAATGGCAGGAAACGAAGATCAATCTCTTCGACACCCCTGGTTCCGCCGATTTCGCGGGAGAAGTCATTGCGGCTTTTCGGGCCTCAGAAGCGGCGCTCCTGGTGGTGGGGGCCCGGTCCGGGGTTCAGATTGAAACCCTCAAGCTCTGGAGATATTTGGGAACCCACAACATGCCTCGGATGGTGTTCATCAACAAAGTCGACAAGGCATCGTCGGATTTCTGGTCCACCCTCGACGACCTGAAGGACAAGTTTTCGGTTCCCTTTCTGCCCGTCACCATTCCCCTGGGCCACGATCTCGACCATCGCGGGGTGATTAACCTCCTGGACATGAAGGCCTATCGGTTCTCGAACTCCGGACG
>JAHFSN010000253.1 GCA_023265735.1 Spirochaetaceae bacterium
GCCAGCGGGCCTTCATCGATGGGCGGGAACGCGAGGCCCTGGGGCTCGGAGGGGAGGGAGAACCGAATCGTCCCCGGCTCATCGCCCAAATCTGGGGCAACGATCCCGAGGCGTACCTTCTGGCAGTGCCCATGCTCCTGGAAGCGGGCTTCGAGGGCATCGATATCAACATGGGCTGTCCGGCGCACAAGGTGGTCCGCCGGGGAGAATGCTCGGGGCTCATCGACAGGCCGTCGCTGGCCAAGGAACTCGTCTTGGCGGCCCGGGAGGCGGCGGGGACGGCCCCCGTTTCGGTGAAGACCCGTTTGGGAGTCCGGGTGCCCCGGACCGAGGAGTGGGCCGGGTTCCTCCTCGACCTCGACCTTCCGGCCCTGACTATTCACGGCAGGATAGCCGCCCAGATGTCCGAGGGCGAGGCCGACTGGAATGCCATTGCCCGGGTCGTCGCCCTGCGGACGCAGATGGGAAAAGACACTTTGATCATTGGGAACGGTGACCTGTTCTCGGCCGACGACCTCGACCGGCGGCAGGCCGAATCCGCTGTCGACGGCCTGATGGTGGACCGGGGCATCTTCCGGGACCCCGACATCTTCCGGCGCGAACGCCCGCACCGCTCCTTTGAAGAGGCTCCCTGGGACGAGAGGAGAGCCGTGCTGCGGCAGCACATCGAGGAGCACCGCCGGGTTTGGGGCGGGGTCAAGAGCTACGATATGCTCAAGGCCTTCTTCAAGGTGTACACCCGGGGACCCGAGGTCTACCTCGAGCTCCGGGAGCGGCTCTTCCAGACCAGAACCTACGACGAAGCCCTGGCGGTCATCGACGGCTGGTCGGCGTCCGCCTTGCCGGAGGTCCTGGTTCCTGGTAGTGTCCAAGCACACGCCCAAGAGGAATAATCATGTCATCCACCGCTTCGCCCGTGCCTCAGCCTCCGCTCTGGAAGGAGGCCCTGGGAGCCATCCGAACCAACTTTGCCCCGGGGCTCGTCCTCTGGGTCATCGCCTCGGCCGTGGTCTTTGCGTACTACGCGGTGCCTTCGTCCAAGGACGCCTTCGCCGTGGTCGCCGGGTGGAAGGCCCAGGGAGGCTTCCTCTTCAGCATCGTGTCGACGGGACTCTTTGCCGGGGTGATCCCCTTTCTGTTTCTGTGGGCCCGGCGGACGACCCGAGGGGGGCTGACCTGGGGAACCTTCGTGTTCATGACCCTGTTTTGGGCCTACCGCGGCCTCGAGATCGACGCCTTCTACCGTCTGCAGGGACTGGTCTTCGGCAACGAACCCACCCTGGGAGCCGTGGCGGCCAAGGTCGCCTGCGACATGTTCTTGTACAACGTGATCTGGGCCGCCAACTTGCAGCTTCTCCTCTATCACTGGAAGAACTCGGGGTTCCGAGCCACCGCTTTCCGGGGCTTCCCCTGGCGGGAGTACGGGGTGCGCCGCTGGCCCGTGGCGCTGGTGTCGACGTGGGTGGTGTGGCTGCCCGTGGTGACCCTGACCTACAGCCTGCCGGCCAACCTGCAGATCCCCCTGTTCAACCTGGCGGCCTGCTTCTGGAGCCTGGTGATGGCCACCCTCACTGGGAAGAAGCCTCTTCCAGGCGACGCTTGAGTCCCCTTCGTCCTTTTGGTATTCTGGCGCCCATGAAGCTGGCTTCCCTCCTTGTCCTGTCTTGTTTGGCCACCGCGTGCGGCGCCCAAAGCAAACCCCTGGGACCGCCCCGGACCCTCGATGGTTCGGTCGCGGTCAACGCCTCGGGTTTCCTGGAAATCAAGGGGGACGATGGATGGAAACCGCTGATCGGAAAGGGGTACCCCACCCGGGTCATGGAAGCCGGTGCCCCGGCCAGTCCCCGGCCCCTGACCTCCTTTTCTGCGGGCTCCGACGCCTGGTGGCTGACCACCCCCTTTGAAGGGTACCGGAGCGCGGACCAGGGCAGCACCTGGACCAAGGTCCTCGACAGGGAGCAGCTGAAGAGGGGCGCCAACCTGAGCGCGTTGGCGGCCAGCTCCGTCGACCCTCAGAAATGGGCCGTGGGGACGACTTTTCATGGCCTCTGGCTGTCCGCCGACGGGGGCAAGACCTGGACCGTCCAAGACGACCTGGAGGTCGCCTATCCCTACAGCGACGGGTCCAAGGAACAGATCAACGCCCTGGCCTGGTCGTCGGTGTCCGGACGGCTGTACGTGAGCGTCGGCAAGGACGGGGGAAGGCTCTGGTCCCTCGACACCGAAACGGGGGCCAAGCAGTCCTTCGTCTTCCCCGGGGGCGGCTACCTCGACGTGCCCGAGGCCCTGGCCACCCATGGCGAGGGGAAGAGCGAGGCGCTGGAAGTGCGGACGAAGGCGGCCTGGTGGCGGTTTGACCTGGGCGCCGGCACCTGGACCAAACTCGAAGATCGCCCGACGACGTCCTGGGACGAAGCGAAGGCCAAACGGATGGAAGCCGCCAAGGACAAACGGGGCTTCTACCTGAGCGCGTTCACCGCAGGACTTCCTGGCCAGCTGGAAAAACACCTGGACGCCATGGCCAAGGACGGCCTCAACGCCGTCGTCATCGACTTCAAGAACGATTTCGGCGAGGTGGCCTACGCCAGCCAAGTTCCCTTGGCCAAGGCCGCGAACACCATCAAGGTCTCGTTTGACGCGAAGGCCCTGATCAAGAAGGTCCACGACAAGGGCTTCTATCTCATTGCCCGGCAGGTGGTCTTCAAGGACAAGCGGCTCTACCAGTACGACCACAACAAGTACGCCCTCTGGGACGGCACCACCAAGAAGCCCTGGGGATTCTTCGAGCCCGTGACGGCCGACGACGGCTCCCAGACCCTGGTCCAGAAGGAGTTCTGGGTCGACACCTACAGCCAGGACGTCTGGGACTACAACGTCGCCATCGCCAAGGAGCTCCAGGATCTGGGGGTCGACGAGATCCAGTTTGACTACATTCGATTTCCGTCGGATGGCCCCGTGGACCGAATCGTCCATCGGTTCAAGGTGCCGGGGATGACCACCATCGACGCCCTGGAAGCCTTCCTGTCCCGGGCCCGGAACAGTCTGTCCATTCCCCTGGGCGTCGACATCTACGGGTACAACGGCTACTTCGTCACCGACCACCTCGGCCAGAACATGGTGATGCTGGCCCGCCACGTCGACGTCGTGAGCGCCATGCTCTACCCCAGCCACTTCTGGAAGACCTTTCTTCCCAACATGGACTACCTGGACCGGGCCAAGATCATCTACCAGGACGGCAGCGACCGCACCTGGATGAACACCGATCACCGGGTCATCGTCCGCCCCTGGGTCCAGACCTTCCTCATCGGGGGAGAGCTGAAGATGAGCGACCAGAGGATCAGTTCCTACGTCGACCACCAGCTGGACGGCGTGGCCCATTCCAAGGCCAGCGGCTTCCTCATGTGGAACTCATCCAACCGCTACTACATGGTGACCAAGCCGGTCACCCCCTTCATCACCGTCACGACGCTTCCCTAGCGGCTCCCCTCCTTGGAGCGGTCCTCTAGGGCCACCGCGTACCATCCGGTTTGGTAGGTCTCGAACCCCGCTGAGATGGCGAACCCGGCGAGGACGGGTTCCCGGTTCGGCCCCCGGGTATCCAGAAACGGAACCGACAGGCCCCTCAGCTCGTCCCATTCGGGGAAGCCCAGCCGCGACCCCACCAGGGTCCGGTCGGAGGCCGCCAGGACCGTCGAGTCCGGGTACGTGAGAGCCACAGTCACCGAGCGGCTGGTTTCTGTGGCCAGGGTCTCGGCGGCCCGGTCGGCGACCACGTTGCCCAGGGCGTCCCAATCGAAGACGATGCCCAGCACTCCCACGGGCTCTCCGTCGGCCTCGCCGCCCTTGCGGACCACGCACGAGTACACCAGCACGGTCCGGTCCCCGACCAGGGGACTGGCGTGGACACCCTCAAAGCCGAATTCGGTGCCCGAAGTCGTCCTCCGGGCGCTTTGGAACCATTCCTGGTCCCCCACCTGGGTGCCGGCGCTCGTCCATTTCTCTGGCCGGCCATTGGCCTGGACCGTCCCGTTCAGGTCGCAGAGCAGGAGGTCGAGGTAGACCGTATACGAGTCGAGGATGACCCCGAGACGGCGGCTGGCCTGCCGGAGGTTCTGGGGGGTCCGGTGGGTGAGGGCCCGGACGAGGGCGTCTTCGGTGGCCCACCAGCGCACGTCGCACGAGCGCTCGTAGAGGTTGCGGTCCACGATGTCGATGGCCGTGGAGGCCACCTGGGCCAACCGCTGGCCCCGGACGCGGTGGCTCAGGTTTTCGTTCATCGACATCAGGTCGTCGAGGGTCGCCTCTACCTGGGCCTGGAGGGTCGAGGTGATGGCCTGGGTCCG
>JAHFSN010000254.1 GCA_023265735.1 Spirochaetaceae bacterium
GTACCAGAACCCCCAAAGAGGACGGTGGTGTACCCGTCGGGGTCGGCCACAAACCGGGTGAGCTCCACGGTAATGTCCCGCATGAGCTCGCCAAAGGATTTCTCCCTGGGGCAGATGTCGGTGACCACCTGGGCCCACTTCACGGCGTCCGAGGTGGTGGCCGGACCGGGATTCAACAGGACGGCCCGGGGCACCTTTTTCATTTGAGGCTCCCCAGGGCCCGCATGAAGGCGTCCCTGTTTTCGCCCGTGGACGTCGTGGGGCGGCCCAGGTCGGACCGGGCTCCCCCCTTCAGCTTGATCTCCAAGAACACCGGGCCTTCCCGGTTCAGGGAGCCCAGGGCCTTCTGGAGGTCGGCCAGGGTCGAGACCGACAAGGACTGACGGTAGCCCAGGGCCGAGGCCAGGGCCTGGAAGTTGACCGCGTGGCCCACCGTGGGCTGGCCTCCCACCGAGTCGTGACAGCCGTTGTTCAGCAACACGTGGACCAGGGGTTGGCCCGACTGGGCTGCCACGGCCAAGCCGCCCATCTGCATGAGGACGGCGCCGTCGCCGTCCAAACAGCACACGGTCTTGGTGGTGCCGCTGAGGACCATGCCCAGGGCGATCTGGAGGCTGTGGCCCATGGAGCCCACCGTGAGAAAGTCCTGTTCGTGGGACTGACCCGCCTTCTCCCGGATCTCAAACAGCTCCCGGGACGTATAGCCCGTGGTGGACACGAAGAACCACTCGGGGTGACTGGCCAGAATGGCCCGGATGGCCTCTTCCCGGACCATCGGATAGGAGGACTCCACCTTGGACTTCAGCTTGTAAGCATCGAAGGTGTTGGCCCGGACCAGTAGGGCTACGGGCCGCTTCTCGGCCACGGCCTTCTTCAAGGCTTGGGATACCAGTCCCGCCCAGCCGCTATCGGCGTCCAAAACGAAGTGCGGTACCTGGACGGCGTCGAGCAAAGCCCGGGACACCTCGCCTTGCTTGCGGTGCTGGGGTTCGTCCTTCACCCCGGGTTCGCCCCGCCACCCCACCAGCAAGACCATGGGAATGGAGTACACGTCGGGATCGGTGAGGGAGAGGAGGGGATTCACCGCGTTCCCCAGGCCCGAGTTCTGCATGTAGACCAGAGCGGGCTTGCCCGTGGCCAGGTAGTGGCCAGCGGCCAGGGCCACGGCGTTGCCCTCGTTGGCGGCGATCACGTGGTGAGCCGCGTGGTCGGTCACGTAGGAGCAGAAGTTCTTCAGCAAGGAATCGGGAACGCCCGTGTAGAACGTGACCCCTTGGGAAGCCAGTGCCTGGAAGAAAGGTTCGACGGGGATCATCAGTACTCTCCTGGGATCAGGGTGATGATTTCCTTGATCGGCATGGCCACATCGTCGACTTCCTTGGACCGGCCATGGGTGAGGATGGACTTGGCGGTCTGCATCATGGCGGGGTAGGCGCTCCGGATGAGGTGGTTGGCGTAGATGACGATGTTGGCCCCGGCCTTCTGCAGTTCGGCCTCGGTGATGGAGTTGTAGGAGGTGGGCACCACGACCACGGGGACGGTGTGGGGCAGCTCGGTCCGGTACCGGCGCAGGAACTCCACGATCTCATCGGGCGACTTCTGGCTGCTATGAATCATGATGCCGTCGGCCCCGGCCTCGATGTAGGTCTTGGCCCGGCTCAGGGCATCTTCCATTCCGGCCTTCAGGATGAGGCTTTCGATCCGGGCGATGATCATGAATTCTTCGGTCACCTGGGCCCGCTTGCCCGAGCGGATCTTCTCGGCGAAGTTCTCAGGGCTATCCTGGGTTTGGACCACATCGGTGCCAAACAGAGAGTTCTTTTTGAGGCCCACCTTGTCTTCGATGATAATGGCCGACACGCCCAGGCGCTCCAGGGTTCGCACGTTGAACACGAAATGCTCGACCATACCACCGGTGTCACCGTCGAGGATCATGGGCTTGGTGGTCACTTCCAGGATCTCGTTGATGGTGTCGAGCCGGGACGTCATGTCGACCAGCTCGATGTCGGGCTTGCCCTTGGCCGTGGAATCACAGAGGCTGGACACCCACATGGCGTCGTACTCTCTCACCTCGCCGTCGACTTCGGCCTGGGCATTTTCCACAATGAGACCCGTCAGGCCGTTGTGGGCCTCCATGACTCGGATGCTTCGCTTGAGAGTCAGAAGCTGGCGCAAGGCCTTGCGGCGCACGTCGGGGGTGGTTCCCAGCTTGCGCAAGGCCTGCTCCAGCTGCCGGCTCGACGCGTCCTTGGTGTAGGGGACTTCGACGAGCTTGCCTCCCCACTGGGCTAGGCAGGCCACGACCCGGTCCCGGATGCCCTTCTGGATGGAGGTCTTCCAGTCGTCTCCGTGGACCACGAAGTCCGGGCGGAGCTTCTCGAGGTTGTCTTTGTAGTCCTGGGAAAGCTGGGGTACCACCTGGGCCACGCCCTTCAGGTTTTCGACGAGGACTTTCCGCTGATCGAACGAGAGGTGGGGCGCCCGCTGGTACTCCGCGATTGCCTCGTCGGTCAACAGACCAACGGTCAGGTCTCCGAGCTTGGCGGCCTCTTTCACCACATTGATGTGACCGTGGTGAATGATGTCCCCATTCATGGCCATGTAAACTTTGGGCATTGAGTCTCCTTATTCTTCCCCGAGCCGCCGGAGCTGGGGGAGGATGGTTTGTTCCACGCGCTTGAGATGGTCCGCATCGTCGATCTCGGCCCAGATCAGGTCTTCGCAATAGACGAAGCCCACGGGGCGACTCGACGACACGTCGGTGAGGGCGTATTCGTAGTGATACTGGGAGGAGGAGGCCCGCTGGTTCAGGTCCACGGCCATCTGCAGGGTGGTCAGGGAAACCTTGTTCAGACCGGAAAGTTCTCCGCGGACGGCCGTCAGGTCGGACCGTTTCTTGGACATCTTGGCCACCCGGGTCCCTTCGGTCTGGACCCACACTTCGTCGCCCGACTGGGTGAACCCCGAAATCAGGATGGCGTCCTCTAGGGGCGACGCGGCCAGAAGGTCGAGACCCCGCTGTTCGTAGATGACGTCGCTTTCGAGAAGGTAGAACCCGCTGGTCAACCGGGGCGCCGCTACGGCCAGGGACGCCATGGACCCCGTGGTGGCGTACGCCGGGTTTTCCACGGTTTCGACACCGGGGTGGCGCCGGGCCAGCTCCTCATAAAACTCTTTCAGGTGCCCGGTGACGATGATGGTTCTCGTCACGCCGATCCGCTCCAGCTTGTCCAGGGAGCGTTCGACCAGGGTCCGTCCCTGGACGGGGAGCAATCCCTTAGGAATCTGGCCCCCGGTGACGCCCTGGAGGCGGGTTCCCATGCCGGCGGCCAAGATGACGGCTGTTGTGATGCGCGACGACAATCTCAAAGGTCCTTTGTGCAGAATTAGACAACGATGAGAAGAGTATGAACTTTTGGCAAACCTTGTCTACAGGATCTTGACAAAGATCTGGAACAATTGTTGACAGGACCGTTCAGGGCCGCTACGATTCGACCCGTGACCCGCCGAGTCCTCCTCCTCGTGTTCCTGCTCTCCTGCACCCATCCGCTTTGGGCCTACATCGACCCGGGGACCGGGAGCATGCTGTTTTCGGCCCTCTCGGGCATCCTTGTTGCCGTCTATTTCTTTTTCAAGAACCTCCTCGTCCGGATCAAATCGTTGCCCGATCTCTTGATTGGACGAAAAGATAGACTGAGTGCCGCCCAGGGCCGCGATCTGGTCATCTATTCGGAAGGTCGGCAGTACTGGAATGTCTTCGCTCCGGTGGTCGAGGAGCTCGATCGACGGGGACTTTCGGCCATCTACTACACCTCTGACCCCCAAGATCCCGGACTCCAGTTCGCTTCGGCCACCGTCAAGACGGCGCTCCTCGGGAAGGGGCACGCGGCGTTCTTTACGCTCAACGCCCTGGAGGCCCGGGTGTGCCTGACGACCACCCCGGGTCTCGAGGTCTTCCATTGGAAGCGGTCGCCCAAGACCCGCAAGTACGTCCATATTCTGCACGCCCCCAACGACGCAACGCTGTACCGCCTCTTTGGGATCGACTACTTTGACACCGTCCTGCTGACCGGGGACTTTCAAGCCGCTGGAATTCGGGAGCTGGAAGCCAAAAGAGGGCTCCCCCCCAAGGCCCTGGTCACCGTCGGCTGCACCTACCTTGATGTGCTTCGGGCCCGGGCCGCCCAACTGGCCCCCCACCAGGGGGCCGAGAGAACGGTGCTCGTGTCTCCGTCGTGGGGCGAGAGCGGTCTGCTGAAGCGCTACGGCATGGAGTTGCTGGGGCCCCTGGCCCGGTCGGGGCTTCGGGTCATCGTCCGGCCCCACCCCCAG
>JAHFSN010000255.1 GCA_023265735.1 Spirochaetaceae bacterium
CGACGTCGGTCCAAGTCTTGGTGGCGGTGACCACCGTGCCCCGGCCGTCCGAATCAGACACCGCGTAACCCCAGTCCTTTCCGTCGGGCGAAACCCAGGCGTGGTCGACGGCAAAGAAGGGGCCCTGGGGTTTTCCCGAAAGGAGCACATCGGCCTCCTCGGGGGCCGTTCTGACCGCAGCGATCCAAAGTCCCCCGGTCTCCGCGAACTCGACTGTCGTCAGTTCCGAGTAGGGGCCGAAGGTCTTTCCGTTCACCATGAGGAGGATCTCGTCGGGGTCGCTGTCCTTGGCGGCGGGCCGGGTCGCCATCAGAATCCAGACGCGGCCGTCGTCGGAGATCTGCAGTCTGTCGAATTCGAACCCAGGGGGCAGAGGACCCGATTCCCTGCCTTGGGCCAGGACCCAGACCCTATCCCGCTTCGTGACGGCAAAGGCGATGGCCGACGCGGAGGTCGAAAAACTGGCGGCCAGAACCTCTCGGTACGGCCCAAACGTCTTGCCGCCGACGACCAAGACGTGACCCGCGTCGTCGGATCTGTCCTCGTAGGTCAGCCTGGATTGGGGAGTCTGACCGTGGAGAGCCACGGTGCAGAGGAACAGCGCCACAACAGTCATCCGCATGCGATCACCTTCGCTGTAGGTCTATCATGCCGAACCGCCGAGGTCCAAGGGAGGCGCCTGTCGGCGGCGATAGGATTCGGGAGGAACGCCGGTGACCGCCCGGTAGTCCCGGATGAAATGGGCTTGGTCGGCGTACCCCAGCGTTAGGGCCAAATCGGCCCCCGTCAGCTGGGGTTCCCTCGCCAGCCTTTCGGCGGCCTCCATGAGCCTGTACCGCCGCAGGAGGTCCTTGGGCGTCACTCCCACTTCTCGAGAGAACAGCCTCTGGAGGGACCGGATATCTTGTCCCAACGCCCGGCACGCGTCTTCGACCCGGACGAGGGACCTGTCCTCGGCCATGCGGCACGCGCACCGGCAACCTTCCCCCGGGGCCGAAGGCCGTCTGGCCCCCAGAAACCCGTTGGTGAGGGCGATCCGCTTCGGAAATTCGGGTTCGGCCCGAATTTCCTGGGACCAAAGGGTCCAGTCACCGCCCAGGATGTCCAGGGGAACGCGACGGTCGAAGAGCGGCCTCAGAGGACGGCCCAGCCAGGGGTAGAACGCCCCGGGACGAAATTTCACTCCGAAGACACGACCCTGTCCCGTCAATTCCCGGACGAAGGTGGGTCCCGGCACCCCGTACAGCCACGCCCCGTCGCCTTCCACGGCGAAGTTGAGACAGGCATGACTCAGGTTCGTCTGGCGATGGGTTTGGCCCGGGGGCAAGTCCCACACGACCTCCCAATAGCATTCTACCCAAGGGGACAAAGCCTCGGCCGGGGTCGCCCGGTCCAGCTGGAAGTTCTGGAGGGCCCTCGGGAAATCGAGGACACCATGGGTCGGATCGCGGGGACCAACGGGCATGGGGTCAGCCTAGGCTCCCTGTCGCGTTTGTTCAAGATTCCTGACTCGGCGAATCGTATATTCCCCTCACAAGGAGACTGACCATGGAGCAATCGCGTTTTGAAGTGGAAGTCGAGAGAAGGGTGCCGGTCACCGCCGACCAGGCCTGGGAGATCTTGGCCACGGCCCGGGGGTTTCAAAAGATGTTCCCAGGAATCCGGGTCGAGGGGGACTGGCGACAGGGGGGCCAGGTCACCTGGTCGGGGGAGTGGGAGGGAAAGACCTTCCGGGACGAAGCAACCATCCTGGAGTACCGCGCGCCGAAGTTGTTCTCCTACAGCTACTGGACGTCGTTCGCAGGATTGCCCAACCTCCCGGAAAACTGCCAGACCATCACGTGTTCCTTTGACGCCGTCACGGATGGGACGAAGGTGACCATCCGCCAAACGAACATCCTGACCCAGGAGAGCCGAGATCACTCCGAAAAGAACTGGGCCGAAGTTCTGGCCGGAATCTCGGCTCCCCTGGATTGACCCTAGGGTGACAGCGGCCAGTCGCCGGAACACATGGGGACGGCGGCGCCGCCGACCCGGATGCGAATGCCCCCGGAATCTCGACGCCCTTGAAGCTGGAGTCGGGAGGGTCTGCCCATCTGGTCGCCCTGGCTGAGCAAAACATCGAACGGAGTCCCACCGAGGACCTCGTGTTCTACAAGGTAGCCCGTCAGGTTTCCGGCGGCACTTCCCGTGGCCGGATCCTCGTAGAAGCCGGTGTCGTCGACAAACACCCGGGTCGATAGGGTGCAGGACTGGTCGACCGAGCCCCGGCAGAACGGTGCGAGGTTGGCCAGGCCGAACTCCTTCAGCCACTCGGCGTAGGCCCGGTGGTCGACGCGGCACCGGTCCAAGGCCTCCCGATGACGGAGGGGAATCACCAAGCTGGGCAGCCCCGTGGACGAGGTGTGCACGGGAAGGGCGGGATCCAGGTCGCCATCGTCGAGGCCCAGGAGCGAGGCGACCCGGGCCCGGTTTGCCACCGGGGGGCCAAAGGTGGGCGGGTTCTGGTCCATGAACCACTTTCCCGACTCTCGGACCACCGGAATGGGCCCAACACCCAGGGAGAGGACAAGCCTGTCGACCCCGGGAACCAGGAACCGGGCGATGGCGTCGGCGCTCCCCAGGGTGGGATGGCCCGCGAAGGGAAGCTCCCGGTCGGGGCTGAAGATACGGACCCGGTACCGGCCCGGTGCCTCGGGAGTGGGGTCGATGAAGGTGGTTTCACTGAAGCCCACCTCCCGAGCGATGGACTGATGCTCGTGGTCGCTCAGCCCGCCTTCATCGATGAACACGGCGAGGGGATTCCCCGCGTAGCGGCGGTCCGTGAAAACGTCGAGGTAGTGAAATCGCATGGCATCCCTCCTAGGGCTTGGGCGACCCAGTCTCTTCCTCGAAGGCAGAGAGTTTCGCCGGGTTGGAGAATAAGGTCGAGTCCCGGGGAGCCTGTCACCCAAAGGACCCCGGCCACGACCGACAGGACATCACCGTTTCGAAGCTTGGTCCAGACCTGCTGGGGTCTCAGAATCATCGCGTGCCTCCCGGGGAACCCTCCCCAGGCTCTACGGTACGGCGGAAAACCGGGTCTCGAAAGGACCAGTTGGAACGGTTGTTCGTGGATACAGTGACCCATTTTCTCGCCCAGCGGGAAAACTGTGTCCCTCGGCAACAAAACGGACTGTGTCTGGCCCAACGGGAAATCCTTCGCTACCTTGGACATACCATGAAACCGACCCTCTACGGCGAGGTCGCCGACAGAGTTCTTTCCCTCATTGAGTCGGGCACGTTTCGGGCGGGCGACAAGCTTCCTTCGATCCGTACCTTGTCGGGCCGCTTCTCGGTCAGCGTCAACACCGTGAAGGAGGCCTACGGCCTTCTCGAGACCCAGCGGTTCCTAGAGGCTAGGCCCCAGTCGGGATACTACGTGCGCCGGGCCGTGCCGCCCCTTCCCAAGCCCTCGGGCGATTTGGCGGGAAAGCCGGCGTTCGACCCCCGGGAAGTGGGGATGTGCCGGGTTTACGGAGAAGTCACCCGCGACGGGCACAACCTAGCCGGGGCCAGCCTGGCCATCGCCCTCCCCGACCCGGACCTTCTGCCCGCCGCCAGACTCAATTCGGCCTTCCAGACGGCGTGGAAAACCATGGGACGATCCATGATGGACTACGCCCTGTCGCCGGGGTTGCCCATCCTCAGGGAACAGATTGCCCAAGAGGCTCTGCAAGGCGGCACGGTCCTCTCTCCGGACGAGATCGTCATCACTTCGGGGACAAGCGAGGCCCTGACCCTGGTCATCCTGTCCCTCTGCCGGGCCGGAGACACCATCGCCGTCGAGGCTCCGACCTATTTCAACTTCCTCAGCCTCATCCGTGAACTGGGGATCAAGGTGCTGGAAATTCCCACCAGCCCCGACGAGGGCGTGAACCTCGATATCCTCGCCTGGGCCCTGGATGCCCACCCCGTGAAAGCCTTCGTGACCATCGCCAACTTCAACAACCCCTTGGGCTACCGCATGACCGACGAGAGGAAGAAGGCCCTGGTCGACGTCTGTGAGTCCCATGGTGTCCCTCTGATCGAAGACGACATCTACGGGGACCTTCCCTTCGTGGGGCCCCGTCCCCGGACCTGCCAGAGCTTCGACCGTACGGGGAACGTGATCCTCGTCTCGGGATTCAGCAAGACCCTGGCGTCGGGCTACCGCATTGGATGGGTCGTCCCCGGCAGACTCTACGCCAAGATCGATAAGCTCAAGAGCCTGACCTCGGTGGCGACGGCTACGCCCACCCAGTGGGCCGTCGGCAGGTTCCTGGAAACCGGCGGATACCAGC
>JAHFSN010000256.1 GCA_023265735.1 Spirochaetaceae bacterium
ATGGCGCAAGATTGGGAAAACAAGGCCATCCTCGCGGTGAAGAGCAACCGGGACGATTTGGCCAAGGAAGCGTTGCTCCGGCAGAAGGAGTACGCGGACTACGCGGTTCAGTTCAAGGAGCAGTTCGAGGCCCAGCACGCGGCCGTGGAAAAGCTCAAGGATGGTCTGCGCCAGCTCCAGTCCAAGATTGAGGAAGCGGGCCGCAAGAAGAACATTCTCATCGCCCGGGCCAAACGGGCCGAGGCGCAAAAGAAGATCTCCGAGACCATGGGAAGCATGTCCAACAGCTCGGCTTTCGAGGCCTTTGACCGCATGGCGAACAAGGTGGATCAACTGGAGGCCGAGGCTTCGGCCGCCGTGGAACTCGAGGACCTGACGGGCTCGGTCAGTCTGGAGAAGCAATTCAAGGAACTCGAAGCCGGAAAGGTCGGAACCGACTTGATGCTGGAAGATCTGAAGGCCAAGATGAAGGCCCAGGAAGCGGGAGCCGTGGTTCCCCAAACAACCGGAGAAAAGAACCGCTGAACCTTCTCTTCGTTGCACAGACTCCTGAGCAGGCGGAGATCCTAAAGACCACAACTCCCGATGGGGTACACCTGACGTGTGCCCCTTCTTTTTTTCCGGGTCCCTGGGACGCGGTCGTCCTTCCCAGTTCCGTCTACTTTTCTTCGCCTCAATTTCGGGAGGGCCCGGTCTGCGCCAACCTTCTCGTTTACGGTCCCGACCACTTGTTTCGAAAGGCTTGGCTTTCGGGCGTATCCGATTACCTGAGGGAGCCATGGACCTCCGAAGAGCTGTTTCTGCGGCTTAGGGGTCCGCAACCTTCGTCGGTGCGCTGGGTTTGTGACAACATCGGCTTCCGCCTCGTGGGTCAAACCCTGTGGAACGACAGAGAGACAGTCTCGATCCACCTCTCCCGCACCGAGGCCGATCTTCTTCGCATCCTTGTCCAACGGCAGGGCCAGGTGGTCTCCAGGTCCGTGCTGTCGTGGGCCGCCCAATGCTCGGGGGGGCGAGTGATCGATGCCATCATGGTCAGACTGAGGCGAAAGATCCGTGCGGTAACGAGTTCGGACGACGATCTTATCCCTTCGGTCCGGGGCTTGGGGTACCGTATTTCTTGAATGATCGGTATCCCCGTGGTATCCTGCGACGGTGAAAGATACGTTGCTGAGCCTCCTCGTCTTCCTCCTGACTTTTTTGGGGGCTCTCGGTCTCTACCTCGGGACCTACGGGATTTCCTTGGCTCTCATTCCCGGGGGAACGGGGCTTATCTTCGCCAATCCCTTTGCCGGGGCTCTCTTGCTGGGCCTCATCGCGGGGATGTTGGCGGCTCAATACCGGGCGATCCGACGGCCGGGCCATTTTCCCCTAACCTGGACTCTCTTGGGCGCCGCCTTTCTTCTCCTCCTGACGCTCCCGATTCCGCTGATCCAAAAGATGCCCCCGGTGAGATCGTCGGACGCGAGCCCCCTGGTCCCCGGGAGATTTCTCCCCCTGGAGGATGGCTCGCTGCTCTTGGCGCCCCCCACACCGCCCGACAAGACCGCGGCAACGGTTCTGATTCCGGCGGGCGACGGTCCAATGCTCGTGTCGACTCAAACTCAATTTGACGCTCTGAACCAACGGTTCGTCTTCTCGAACGTCGAGCCGAAGAAGCTGGGCAGCCTAGGCCCCGAGAGACGGTACTTCGAGTACCCCACGTCGATCATTTGGTTCCAGACCGACCTGCTCGCCATCTACACGTCCCTCCAAACCAGCTCAAGCGACGATCCTCTCCTCTTCTGGGTTCAGTCGGCCAGCGTTACTTTGTTGTTTCTCGGCCTCATGTTCTTCTATTCCTGGCGGACCTGGCCGCTGGTCCAGGTGGTCTTGGTGCTGATCATGGCTCGCATCGCCATCAGTTTCTTGGTTTACGCCTTGTGGTCCATCCCCTTGGTGGTCGACCTCTGGCTGCCCGGTTCCCCCGTGATCAGAACTTGGGCCCCGCTGTTCCTCGTGGACGCGGCCGCCGCCACGCTCTTCTTCATGACCGTCCTTTCCAAACCCCATCGTCAGGTGGCCCGATCATGAGTTCCATCGGCCGCCGGTTCCTCGTCATGTTCGCCATTCTCACGGGTATTGCGTCGGGGCTCATCGCGGGCTACCGGACCATCGAATGGCTCCTGCCGGGGTTCTTAGGGAGATTGTCACCCTGGCTACCCGAAGACTTCCTTTCGGGGTTGGGGTACCAGTTTCTCAGCGACCTTCTCTTCTGGGTGGCTCCACTTGCTTTTGCCGCGGTCATTCTCAGCTTTTCGTTCATGCTCCGACACGACGACCTGCCCACGGGGAAAGCGACGCCCCTGGGAAGGCTCTGTCTCCTGGCAGCGGTATCAGCGGTGGTCTTTGCTGGACTGGAACTGCTGGCCGCGCCATGGGTTTCTGCCCGGCTCGCCGACCTCGATTTCCGATTCACCCAGACGAGGCAGCTCGAAGATGCCTACCTGAAGATCAAGGCGCAAGGCGCGGACAAGCAGACCAACACCGACCTCGAAACCAGACTCGCCCTCCTGAAGAGGCTCGGTCTGCTTCGTCCGCTCCAGGGTCAAAGAGGTGGGAACGAGCGGATGGACTACGATTTCGAGGTCCAAATCCTCAAGGCCCATTTTGAACTCGATGAGTTTTTCAAACTGCGCACCCTTCCCGGGGTCATCGAAACCGTCGACGACCCCCGCTCCACGGTCGAAGAACTTGTCAGCAAGGCGGAGCAAGCCCTCGCAGCCAACGATGACAGGGAGTTCCAGGCCAACCTCTGGGGGTATCAGGCCTACCGCCGGCTTATCAACGCCTCCGACCAAGGGCGGCCCTTTGATTCCCGATGGGTCGACCGGACGAAGGCCGTGGTGGACCGCTCGTGGGCGCTCATCTACCAGAAGACCTTGGCCAGCGACGAGCGGAAGAAGGCGAGTTACTTCTTCCGCAAGGGCAAGAGCATGGGCGACTACCAGTTCCAGAACTACCTCGAGGCCTACTACGGATTCCAGGAGCTCCATCGGGAGGACCCCCGTGACCAGGAGGTGGCCCAGTTCTGGGAACTGTCCCGGAAAAAGGCTGCGGAGAGGACGCTGTTTTCCGAAGAGATGAACGTCTTGTTCCAGGTGCCCGGGAGCGAGAATGTCGTGTTCCTGAACCGGGAGACTCCCCTCGAAGTGATCCGGATCGGAAAACTCCTCAACACCTCTCAAGGGGTGTTTGTGAGGGACCTTGAGTTCTTGCGGATGGACACGGCGGGACAGGTGCTCTTGCACTGGACCGCGCCCTATGGCCGGTGGGCCGAAGACGGAATCGATTTCCGAGTCTGGGACAAAGACAGTCCGACGCCACGGTTCCCCACGATACTGACGGAAACGGCGGGCAACGAATTTAATCCTCAGGGCCTGGTAGATCCGCCGCGCCTCCTGCCCCGGGTTTCGGTCCGCGACCTGGAACTGGTGACGGCCCACGATCCCCAGCCTCAAACCGTTGGGACCTGGGACCTAATGATCCACGGCCGGGCTATCGAGGCTCTGGGCTATAACTCAAGAATTCTGCAGACCGAATTCATCACGAGGCTGGCGGCTCCCTTCGGCTTCTTCCTAGTCTTCCTCTTTCTCTTTGCCGCGACCTGGGTTCATAGGGCCCGGGATCCCAATCGGAACTGGCGTCTCTTGGTTCCCCTGTTGCCCTTGCTGACCGAGTTCTTCGTCGAGGTGGGGTGCTGGGCGGCCCGGGTGTCCACCGGGGGTTTGCTCCAAACCGTGGGGTTTGAGTCCACCGTGGAAATCATAGCGGTAACCATCTTGGGCGCCAGCATCGCCGGGGTCGTGTCGGTGCACTTGGCCCTTCAGAAGGACCTCGACTCGACCACGCCCCTTTAGGAGTCTCTCAGACCCAAGCCGGCGGCTAGAGGGCTTTGGCGATCAGGTCTCCCATCTGCTTGGTCCCGACGAGGGTATGTCCCTCACGGTAGATATCCCGGGTGCGATACCCCTGGTCGAGGACCTTCTGGACGGCTTGATGGACCTGGGTGGAAACCTCTGGCATTCCGAAGGCGTACTGGAACAGCATGCCTAGGGAAAGGATCTGGGCAATAGGATTGGCAATCCCCTGGCCCGCGATATCGGGAGCCGAACCACCGGAAGGCTCAAACAGGCCGAACGCCCCGCCAGCCCCGGGGGCACCCGCCAAACTGGCGCTAGGCAGCATGCCCAAGGATCCGGCAATCATGGACGCCTCGTCAGAGAGGATGTCGCCGAACATATTCTCGGCCAGGATGACGTCGAACTGCTTGGGGTT
>JAHFSN010000257.1 GCA_023265735.1 Spirochaetaceae bacterium
CCGTCCACTACAGCCTCGACGAGAAGACGGGCATCATCGACTACGACGAAGTCCGCCGCCTGGCCCTGGAGCACAAGCCCAAGGTGCTGGTGGCCGGTCACTCCGCCTACCCCCGGCAGCTCGACTTCGCCAAGTTCCGGGCCATCGCAGACGAGTGCGGGGCCATCCTGTTCGTCGACATGGCGCACTTCGCCGGCCTGGTGGCCGGTGGCGTCCATCCTAGTCCCATTCCCTACGCCGACGTGGTGACCACCACGACCCACAAGACCCTTCGAGGGCCCCGGGGCGCCATGATCCTGTGCAAAGAGAAGCACGCCAAGGCCATCGACAAGGCGGTGTTCCCAGGCCTCCAAGGCGGACCCCACAACGCCACCACGGCGGCCATTGCCACGGCCCTGCGCGAGGCGGCCGCCCCTGAGTTCAAGGTCTACGCCGCCCATGTGGTGAAGAACGCCCAAGTCCTGGCCGCGGCCCTGGTGAAGCGGGGCTTCGAGCTGGTTTCGGGGGGCACCGACAACCACCTGATGCTCATCAACCTGGGGAACAAGAACGTCTCGGGCAAGGTGGCCGCCGTGGCCCTCGAGAAGGCCGGCCTCGTCCTCAACTACAACACCGTCCCTGGCGAAACCCGCAAGGCGTCGGACCCCTCAGGCATCCGCTTGGGAACGCCCTCGGTGACCAGCCGGGGGTTCGGCCCAGCCGAGATGGAGAAGATCGCCGACTGGATGGATCGGGCCGTCAAAGCCGTCGACGACGAGGCGACCCTGGCCAAGATCAACGCCGAAGTCTCGGCCCTCTGCGCCAAGTTTCCCGTCCCCGGCCTCGACTAAGAGCCTATTTCACTAGGGCCTGCGCCTTCGCATTGCGCGTCCCGGCGGTGCTCGGAATCCTCATGTACAACCCCGTACACTCCGGTTCCTGCGCTCCGGCGGGACGCACACTGCTTCGTGCTCGCCGCCTACTGAAATAGGCTCTAAGAGATCCTTGCGGGAAAAGAAAAGCCGCACCCTGGGGTGCGGCTTTTTTTGTTCTCTCGTTTCGATGGATCAGCCCAGGGAAGCCCGGTCTCGCGGATCGGCCCCCGGGGTCGTCCCCGGGGTGCCGGCCGTCTTGGCGCCCGTGATGCCGAAGACCAGCTGAAGGACTTCGGCCACGTGCTCGACCAAGGTCACATTCAGGTCGTCCCGCACCTCCTGCGGAAGCTCCTTCAGGTCCTTCTCATTCAGCTTGGGCAGCAGGATCCGCCGAATTCCGGCCCGATGGGCGGCGATCAGCTTCTCCTTGATGCCGCCGACGGGCATCACGGCTCCCCTCAGGGTCACCTCGCCGGTCATGGCCAGCTTCGGGTCGACGGCGCGTTCCAGCACCAGGCTTGCCAGCGTCGTGAACATGGCGGTCCCGGCGCTGGGCCCGTCCTTGGGGATGGCCCCCGAAGGCACGTGGACGTGCAGATCCGTGGCCTTGAAGTCAAACCCCGACGCCAGCACACCCAACTGACTGCGCACCAGCGAGAGGGCGATCCGGGCGCTCTCCTTCATCACGTCGCCCAGCTGTCCGGTCAGGATCAGCTGTCCCGACCCGGGCATGGCCGCGGCTTCGAGGAAGAGGATGTCCCCTCCCACCGGCGTCCACGCCAAACCTGTCACCACGCCGGGGGGCAAGTTGGTCAGGGCCGCCTCGTGACGGTAGGGCTTGGCCCCGATCTTGTCCTCCAGGGTCTGGGGATCCACCTTCAGAGGCAGCTGGCTGGGGTCGGCCTTCAGAATGGCCTCGCTCGACACCCGGCACAGGGTTTGGATCTTGCGCTGCAGGTCGCGCACCCCGGCCTCCCGGGTGAACTCGCCGGCCACCTGCCTCAGGACGTCGTCGCCGATCTCCAGCTTGCCGGTGAGTCCGTGGAGTTCCAGCTGCTTGGGGACAAGGTAGTCCTTGGCGATGTGGAACTTCTCGGTTTCGGTGTAGCCCGAGAGGGTGATGACCTCCATCCGGTCCAAGAGGGGCCCGGGGATGGAGTCGAGGGAGTTCGCGGTGGCGATGAAGAACACCTGCGACAGGTCAAACGGCAGGTCCAAATAATGGTCCTGAAAGGTGTTATTCTGTTCCGGGTCGAGGACCTCGAGGAGGGCCGAAGCGGGGTCCCCTCCCCAGCCCTTGACCATCTTGTCCACCTCGTCGAGGAGGAAGACGGGGTTGCGGGAACCGGCCCGCTTCATGGACTGGAGGATGCGTCCCGGCAAGGCTCCCAGGTAGGTGCGCCGGTGGCCGCGGATCTCGGCGTCGTCGCGGACCCCGCCCAGGCTGGCCCGGATAAACTCGCGACCCATGGCCTTGGCCACGCTCTGGCCCAGGCTGGTCTTGCCGACACCGGGGGGCCCGACCAACAGGAGCACCGTGCCCTTCTTGTCCTTCTTGAGCTGGAGCACGGCCAAGTGCTGGATGATGAGGTCCTTCACCTTCTCGAGGCCGAAATGGTCGGCGTCGAGGATTTGACGGGCCGCGGTGAGGTCTACCGGTTTGCTCTCGGGTTCGGCCCACGGCAGGGCCACCACCAGGTCGAGGTAGTTGCGCACCACGTTGGCCTCGGGGTTCGAGGCGCCCATCTGTTCCAGCTTGTCGACCTCTTCAAGGACGGCGGCCTTGATCTCGTCGGTGAGGCCGAGCTTCTCGACCCGTTCCCGGTAGTCGGTGCCGCCCTTGGGCTTGCCCTCTCCCAGCTCTTCCTTGATGTTCCTCAACTGTTCCCGAAGGATGTTTTCCCGGTGGGTCTTGCTGGCCTGCTCGCCGATCTTGGAGTTCATCTCCACCTGGAGCCTCAGGCTCTCTTTTTGGCGGGACAGGTGTTCCAGCACCTTCAGGCCCCGGGTCTTGAGGCTGGTGGTGGTCAAAAAGCCGTACTTTTCTTCGGCGGGAATGGGGGAATTCTGGATGGCGAAGGCCATGAGCTTGACCACGTCGTCGTGGCCCTCGATGACCTTCAGGATGCTTTCGCCGCCCTCGATCATGCCCAGGATCTCCCGGCTCACGCCCTTGATGTTTTGCAGGAGGACCTGGTTGGTCCCCGCGTCGAGGTCGGCGATATCGTCGTCAAATTCATACTCGGCCACCGAGACCCCGTGGTCGTCGGTGAACCGTTCCACCCGGATCCTCGCCAAACCCCTCAGGGTGACATCGAGGCCCAGGGAACCGGCCCGGGTGCTTTCCACCTCGGCCAAGGTGCCGATGCGGTGAGGTTGGCCATCGTCCCCGGTCAGCAGCACCACGACCCGGTCTCCTCGGGCCGACGCCGAAGCCAGCACCGAATCCCCGGTTTCCCGGCGGATTCGGAGCATCGCCGTGGCGTCCGGGAGCAAGATCTGTCCGGTAACCTTCATGACGGGAGCCCTGCGTTCTGCGCTGCGGTAATCTTTCATTCGTTCCTTCCTTTACCAGGAGCGAAGGTAAGAACGGAGAGTTGAAAAGTCAAAGAACCCCGGTCCCTGGACACCTGGCCGGACCGCCAGTATCCTGCTGTTTATGGGTCGAAAGAAATCAGGGTTGGAGCGCATTGTCGGCGGCTTGGGGTTCTGCGCCGTGGCGATCGTCCTCGTCACATTCCATGTTGTGGGTCAATGGATGATTCCCGTGGCCGTCCTCTTCGGGGTGCTGCCCGTGGTCAGCGGAATCCGCCGCACCGTGAGGGAGGCCGAAGACCGGCGCCAGCAGAAACTCGAAACCCTGGAGAGCAAGAGGGCCCTGGAATCCGGCCGCCGCGACTCCATGGAGAAGACCGTCCTCCAAATCGCCAAGAACCATCGGGGAGTGGTCACTCCCGCCATCGTCGTCCTCGAGTCCGACCTTCAGCTTGAAGAAGCCGAGCGGGTCCTCCAGGGCCTCAGCGCCCGGGGCTACGCCGAGATGCGAATCAAAGACAATGGCACGATCGACTATCGCTTCCCCGACCTGGAGTGAGGCTCGGACCTCGGCTCAACCCGTAGGCCACTGTCCAGGCTTTCCTTCCCTCGCCGACTCAAAGCAGTTTCTTAACGGAGTTCTTTTCTCCAGACGAACTTGAGACCTGACCAGAGGGCGTCGGTGACCGAGCAGACTTTCACGTCGACGAGGCCGGTGGGAAGGAGCACGTCCCGGAGGGTGTCTTCGGTGATATCCGACCCTCGGCCCGAAGATTTCTTGGGCCACGAGATCCACAGAATGGCTGCCTTGGCCAGGGTCGGGACATGGCGGCCGCATTCCCGCAGCAGATCGGCCTTGGTGGCCACGAAGAGGTGAAGGATCCGTGAGGCTCCGGGGGCCACCAGCTCCACGGGAAACGGAGCGTCG
>JAHFSN010000258.1 GCA_023265735.1 Spirochaetaceae bacterium
CACAAGGTCCGCCGGTTCCCGGAGGCCCTTCTCCGCCAGCGAGACCAGCAAATCCCCGACGGCCCAGCCCGCCTCTTCCGCAGGACTGCCCGCCTCGATTCCGACCAGGATCAGTCCCTGGCCGCCGGCGGGCCGGGTCGAAACCCCGAGCCAGGCGCGCCGGGGGCTGCCGGTTTGGGCCAGGGATTCGACCATCCGTGCCAAGTCCACGGCGCCGACCACGAAGCCGCCGTTGCCACCCTGGTTGGTAGCCACAAAGCCAACCAGGTCACCGTCGGCGTTGACCACGGCGGCGCCGGTGAACCCGGGAAAGGCGAGTCCGTCGGTCTGGAAGAAGCTCTGGAGGGTGACGCCCCGGGCCCATTCGGACTCCGCTCCGGCGAACCGCACCAGGTCGAGCCGGGCTTCGGGCCCCTGGGGAGATGGGAAGGAGACTGTCAGAACGAGGCTGCCCACGGCGGCCGATGCCACCTTCCAGGGCTCGGCCGAAACTTCCGGGACGGCCAACAGGACGAGGCCCGTCCGGGAGTCCCAGGCTCGGACCGTGGCCGTCACGGCCTGGCCCCCGGGGAGCACCACGGGGACGGACTCACCGTCTTGGGCCTGGCGCGCCAGGGTGACGGCGAAGTTTCCCCAAAGCACCCCGGTGCGACCCGCGATCCCCGGGCCGCCCACGTGCACGAGCCTTCGCGAGACAGCGGAGACCGCCGCCGCCAAATCATCAGAGAACTGTTTCCACATCATGAACCTCTTGGGACCAAGGTACAGCGGCGGTGGCTACGGGCCACCTGGCGAGATGGCCAGGACGCTCAGCCTCCGAGTTCAGCAACGAGGCTGTCGATCTCGTCCTGCCCGTTGTCCTCCCGGCGTTCGTACGCCAACTCCTGGTTGGCTTCGCGCAGCTTGGCCAAGAGGCCGTAGACTATGGCCAGCAGCGCCTTGTTGCCCTCCCGCGGATGGTCCCGGAGAAACTCCATCCACGACGGCCGCTCAATCTGAAGGACGACCGAGGGATCGGAGGCCCGGACAGAAGCGGTGCGGGCGGACTTGAGGAACATGGCGGCTTCCCCAAAAACGGAACCGCTGCCCAAGGTACAAATGTAGACGTCTTTCTCTTCCTGTTTGACCTCGACCACGACGGACCCATCGAGGACGGCGTAGAAGGCGGGGCTCAGGGTCCCCTCTCTGACGATGACCTCACCGGGGTTGAAGAACAGCGCCTTGGCCCGGTCGTAGAGTTCGTTCCTGGCTTCCGGGGACAGAGCCCGGAACATGAGGACCTCGGCAAAACGGCTCCGGTACGTTTCCTTGTCTATTCCTGTTTCCATGGAACCAGTCTATCGCCAATCCAATCAGGACGAAAGCTTTTCGAGAAAAAGAACGGCAGGACTTGTCAAAAATCCCCGGATGCACTACTTTGTGTTTCAAGGTGACTTTGTACTGCAAAGTTACTTCGAAGGAGAAAGTCTTGCCCGACCCCGACTTCAAGACCATCCTGGAGGATGTCCGGACCATCAAGTCCATCCTCCAGGCCACCGACGCGCCCCTGCCTCCCGTGTGGTATTTGATCTACTGGGTGGCCAGCCCGGCCCTGGTGCTCATCGGACTGCTGAAATTCTTCGTCCCCGTCGTGGCGGCCCTTTCGTTCCTGGACACGTTGCTCTGGCTCTGGACACCCGTGATGTGTGTGGTGGTCCTCATCGTGGTTCTTCGGGTGATGCGCGACATCCGTCGTGTGGGCACGCGATTTCTCGCCCAGAGTCGGATCCAGATCTTTCTTTACACCAGGCTCATCGTCGTCCCGGCCGTCATCACCCTGGGGTACCTCCTCAGCCTGAACAACGCCTACTCCCTCGAAGGCGCCATGCTCATCCTCGTGGCCGTTGGAATGACCCAGGTGATCGTCCTCGTCCCCGGGGTGTTTCGGGCGGTTCCACTGGTCTTTCTCTTCGGCGGTTTCATCGAGCTCCTCCTGAATCTTCGGGGACCCCTGTGGACCTTGGTGAATACCTGGGCCGTGGCCGCCACCTTGGCGTTCGTGGGAAGCCTGCTTCAAAGGAACGAAGAAAAACCGGAGGCCGACCGTGGCTGATCGCGACAAAGATCTCGAGACCCTGCTGGACGACGTCCGGACCATCAAGGGCATCCTTCAAAACGAGGATGCGCCGTTTCCGCAAGTGTGGAAGGCCATGTGGCTGGTGAGTCCCGCCATCGTCGTGGCCGGGCTGCTCCAGTACTTCGTGCCCTTCTTCCGCGGTCTCGACTTCGACGGCCGGGCCCTTTGGCTGTGGCTCCCGGCCTTCTGCCTCGTCGTCCCCTTTTTTGCGGTCATCCTCTACCGGGAGATCCACCGAAGCGGCAAGAAGTTCCTGAGCCAGGGGCGCATCCAGCATCTGCTCTTCGCCCGGTTCGTCATTCCCCCGGCGGCCCTGGTCCTTGTGTGGGTCTCGAGCCGCAACGCGGCCTTCCCGATGGAGGGTACCTTCCTCATCGTCCTCTCCATCTGGCAAACCGCCATCGAAGGGGCCCTTCCCCGGGGGTTCCGGCCCGTTCCCGTGGTGTTTCTGATCGTGGGATTCCTGGAACTGGGACTGAGGCTGGCGGGTCCGGAAGTCGTGCTGGCCGACGTCCTCTTGACCGCCGGGGCCATCTCCTACGCGGGTCTCCTGTTCTGGCTGCAGGACAAACGAAGGGCCGGAGGCCAGTAGGTGTCAGACCTCTATCTGAAGTTCGACAGCGTCTTCTTCGAGAAGACAAGACTCTCCATCCTCACGCTGCTCTACCGGGAGGGCCGGATGTCGTTCAACAGCCTCAAAGAGGCCCTGGCCGCCACCGACGGCGCGGCCTACACCCACCTTGAGAAGCTGAAGCAGGCCGGGTACGTGACCCGGGACAAGGAGCTGATCGCGGGAAACGTCAGTTCTCAGTACGAGCTAACGGCGGCGGGACGGAAGGAATTCAAGGCCTATATCGAGTTTTTGGAGGCCATGCTCAAGGAGCAGGGCCGGATGAAGGAATAAGGAGTTGATGATGAAACAAATTGCCATCCTTTGCGCCTTGGCGCTGGCCGCGGTCGCGTCCCTGGCGGCCCAGGACCTTCCCGACGGGAAGAAGCTGCTGGCCCAAATCGACGAGATCCGGTTTCCGGAGAGCTTCTTCATGCGGGTCACTCTCACCACGGTGAGCCCCGGGGAAGCCGACAAGGTCATGTCCCTCGACAATACCCACAAGAAGGCCTTCGGAAGCTTCCTCGAGATCCAGGCCCCGGCCCGGTCCAAGGGGACGAAGATGCTGACCCAGGAGGGCACCCTTTGGATGTTCAACCCCAAATCAGGCTCGACGAAACCCCTGCGGCTGGCCCCCCGGGACAGCTTCCAGGGGTCGTCGTTCAGCAACAGCGACGTGTCTAAGACGTCATTCACCGAAGACTACGCGGGAACCACCGAGGGCGAAGAGACCCTCGACACCGCCGAGTTTGGCACGGTGAAGGCCTGGCGCCTGAGGGCCGACGCCACCAACCCCGAGGCCAGCTACGGCCACATCGTCATGTGGGTGAGGCAGGGCGACCTTCTCCCCATCAAATTTGACTACTACGCCAAGAGCGGGCTGCTGTTCCGCCAGATGGTCCTCAGCGAGTACAAGGTGCTCGCCGGCCGCCTCCGGGCCACGAAGATGGAGATGACAAGCCTCGACAAGAAGGGGACCAAGACGGTGCTGCACATCGAACAGATGGAGATCCGAAACAACATTCCCGACAGCCTGTACAACCTGACCAACCTGACCAAGTAGGAGGGAACCATGCGCCCACTCTCCAGAACCGCCATGACCGTCGTCCTGGCTCTCCTCGCTCCCCTGGGGCTGATGGCCCAGGACGAGCCGGGGAACGCCGAACCTCAGGCGAAATGGGAACTCATCGGGGACGTGTATCAGAAGCTGACCGAGAACGGCACGGACTGGGCGGCTCCCACCACCTACGCCTGGGCCTTGGCGTCGGACCTTCGTCCCAAGGTCTCCTACGGACCGGTTTCCTTTCTGGCCGACACGACGCTGAACCTTCCCGAAAGCGGACGGAACGCCCCAGGGACCCCGACGATGTCGGTCTACGAGGCGTACTTCCGGGTCACGCCCGTTTCCGCCCTTGACCTGACCTTCGGCCAGAAGCACTACAACATCGGGGTCGGCCAAACGTTCACGGTGGGGGATTCGATCAACCCAGTCATCGGGTTCTTCGACCAGAAGACGGGGTTCCGGGGGGCCACGGTGGAGTGGAGTCCTGCCTCGTGGGCGTCCCTCTCCGGGGCCCTCTCCA
>JAHFSN010000259.1 GCA_023265735.1 Spirochaetaceae bacterium
CCATCCCTCTCCATACAGGAGGAAGGTGGGATCGGAGTCCCGGAAGGTGTGGACGATCTGGTTCACGGTGTCAACATCGTAGAGGCCCATCAAGTCAAACCGAAAACCGTCGAGGTGGAATTCCTCCTTCCAATACTTCAGGGAGTCGAGGAAGTAGCGTCGGACCATGGGCCGTTCGGTGGCCAGTTCGTTGCCGCAGCCCGACCCGTTGGAGAACTGGGCCCCGTGCATTCGGTAGTAGTAGAACGGGTACGACCGGTTCAGGTGGCTGTCGAGGGTGGCATAGGTGTGGTTGTAAACCATATCGAGGACGACCCGCAGTCCCCGGCGGTGCAGGGCCTGGACCAGACGTTTGAATTCCTGGACGGCCACCTGCGGTTGCCGGGGGTCCGTCGAATAGGCCCCCTTGAGCGCGTTGAAGTTGCGGGGATTGTAGCCCCAGTTGTAGTCCTCGGGGCCGGGGTCGAGATCGTCGACGCCGTCAAAATCAAACACTGGCAGCAGATGCACATGGGTCACGCCGAGGCTGACGATATGGTCGAGACCGGTGGGAAGACCCTCGGGGCTGACCGTTCCCTCCTCGGTCAGACCCAGAAACTTGCCCCGCTGGCGGATCCCCGACGAAGGGAGGGAGGAGGCATCCCGCACGTGTAGTTCGTAGACCACGCTGTCGACAACGTGGTCGAGGGCCGGGGGGGTGTCCTGGGCCCAGCCTTCGGGGTCGGTCTTCCGAGGATCAAAAAGGAAGCCTCGCTCTCCCTGGGGGCCCACCGCCCGGGCGTAGGGGTCGACGCCTTCCACGGCCCCGCGGCCCTCATAGTTGGTCACATAGGTGTAGTAGAGCCCCGAGAGGTCCGTGGATACCGTCACTTCCCAAACGCCGCGGGAACCCCGGACCAGGGGATGTTCGGTGGGAGCAAACGCCAGGTTCCAGCCCTGGTACAGGCGTAGGGTCACGGAGACGGCCTCGGGTGCCCAGAGCCGGAACACGGTGGCTTCCGGGGTCCAAAACGCACCCAGGGACTCGTCGGGTGTGTTTCGGTGGGCAAAATCTTCCGAGGTAAAATCCATGGATGAATTCTAAACGTCGGGTATCGGTTTGACCAGGGGGGGAGGATCAAGCTAAAGTCGGGTCATTTCCCGAGGAGATCCGCATGAAAACCGTCGAACGCATCCCCCCCCGTTCCGTCACCGTCCAGGCGCCGCCGGCCAAGGCGTACACCCTGCGGGCTCTGCTGTTTGGGGCCCTCGCCGACGGGAAGAGCGTGCTGAGGCGGCCGCTCCTGGCCGACGACCAGAAGAACATGATCGCCTGCCTGGAGGCCCTGGGAATCTCTGTGCGGGTCACCCCCGAGGCCGTGACGATCGAAGGCGCGGGGGGACGGTTCCATCCCGTGGCCGAGACGCTGTTTGTAGGCGACTCGGGTGTGACAATGAACTTCCTGACGTCGGCGGGCTGTTTTGCCGACCGCCCCATCGTGGTGGGGGGCACCCCGCGGCTGAACGAACGGCCTATCAAAGAGGTGGTCGGGGGGGTCCGCCAGTTGGGGGCCCGCATTGAATACCTCGGCGCCGAGGGATTTCCCCCCATCCGTATCCACCCCACGGGCCTCGACGGCGGCCGGGCGGCCCTTCATGGGGCCGTGACCAGCCAGTACTTCAGCAGTCTCGTCATCAGTGCCGCCCTGGCCCGGAGTCCGGTGACCCTGGAATGCCTCGACGCCATGACCGAACGGCCCTACTTCGACATCAGCACCGCCATGATGCGGGACTTTGGGGTTTCGGCGACCAATCGGGACTACAAGACGATCGACGTTCCGGCGCCCCAGCGTTACCTCGCCCGGGACTACCTGGTCGAGGGCGACTTCAGCTCGGCGTCCTTTCTCTTTCTGGTGGCGGCCGTCCTGGGCTCCACGGTGCGGGTGGAGGGGCTCAACCAGCATTCCGTCCAGGGGGACAAGCGCTTCTTGGATCTGCTCGAACGCATGGGCTGCCGGGTCCGGTGGGACGGAACCACGGTGGAAGTCACCGGCGGCAACTTGGTTGGCCTCGAAGAGGACATGAGCGACGTTCCCGACCTCGTCCCCCCCTTGGCCGTGGCGGCGGCCTTTGCCCGGGGCGAGAGCCGGTTCACCCGGGTGGGCCACCTGGTTCATAAGGAATCCAACCGCGTGGTGGCCATGGAGACGGAACTGCGCAAGATGGGCGCCCACGTCTGGCACGACCAGGAAACCATGACCATTGAGGGTCGACCTGAAGACCTCCAAGGCGCCACCGTAGCCACGTACAACGACCACAGAATTGCCATGAGCCTCGCGGTGGCCGGACTGGCCGTGGGCGACCAGCACATCGAGAACCCCGGCTGTGTGGCCAAGAGCTTCCCCGACTTCTGGGAGAAACTCGCGCAGTTTCAATAGGTCGGCAAATTGTCTCTACGAGGAAGACCGGGCCAGATTTCTGTCCGGACCGTTGACGATGTGGTCGATGAGCCACTGCCTGAGAAACTCGACGAACTCGGCGTCCGACCGGGACGACATCTCGGTACTTCGCAGGAAGAACTCCCGGTGCTGGGCCTTGTGGAGCTCCTTGGCTGACTCGTCAAGGTTGAGCTCGTCCATCAGGGCCTCTTCATTGCGAAAGTGAATGGTGATGTGGCGAAAGAGATCGGCCTTAATGAGATCGATGGGGCGGCCCGCTTCGACAGCGTTGCGGGCCCTGTTGAAAAGTTCGAACTCTTCGGCGTGCTCCTGGTCGATGGCGCCGTCCCCGACGGAGATTTCCAAGGTCCATTTGAGACTATCTCCCATCGCCTGACCTCCGTAAGTTTAGGCACCCGAACTGTAGCTCCCTGAACCTACACCCTGAACACTTTCTTGGCAAGAAAGACGCCTCGTGGCCGGGGGGCATGGTATCCTGACATCCACCATCAAGGAGGATGAGATGCTTCGATTTGGGATACTATCCACCGCAAAAATTGGTTTGGAGTTGGTCATTCCGGCCATCCAGGACGCGGAAAATTGTGTTGTGACGGCGGTGGCCAGCCGCGACCAGGCCAAGGCCCGGGCCGTGGCCGACCGCTTTGGCATCCCCCACGCCTTCGGTTCGTACCAAGCGCTCCTGGACTCGGACACCGTCGACGCCGTGTACATCCCCCTCCCCACCTCCCAGCATATCGAGTGGGCGGTGAAGGCGGCGGACGCCGGAAAGCACGTCCTCTGCGAGAAACCCCTCGCGCTAAAGGCCAGCGAGATCGACCAGGTGATCGCCGCCCGGGACCGCAACAAGGTCCTCGTCTCCGAGGCCTTCATGGTGACGTACTCTCCCGTGTGGCTCAAGGTGAGGGAACTCCTTTCCCAGGGGGCCATCGGGCAGCTGCGGCAAGTCCAGGGGGCCTTCACCTACTTCAACAGGGACCCGGGAAACATGCGCAACATCCCTAGTCTCGGCGGGGGAGGTCTCCCCGACATCGGCGTCTATCCCACCATTGCGACCCGGTTTGCCACCGGCAAGGAGCCTCTGCGCGTCCAGGCCACCACGACCCGGGACCCCGAGTTCGGGACGGATATCTACTCCTCGGTCCGGGCCGACTTCGGGGACTTCGAGCTGAGCTTCTACGTCTCCACCCAGCTGGCCAACCGGCAGATCATGGTGTTCCACGGCACCGAAGGCTACATTGAAGTCAAGTCGCCGTTCAACGCCAACCGGTGGGGCGCCGAGGAAGTGGAGCTGGCCAACCAGTCCCACGGCCACTCGCAAATCTTCCGGTTTCCCGACAGCCGCCAGTATAAAAAGGAGGCCGAGGCCTTTGCCGCCCGGGCCGCCGGGGAATCGGTCGAGGTGGTCACCCTGGAGAGCTCCCGGTTGAACCAGAGGTTTATCGACGCGGTGTATAGGGCCAGCGAAAAGACCACCTGGGAACCCGTATAAAGCTAGGGCTTGAATCTCGCCGTTTTGGCTTCGTCTCAGTCGTGTGCGGTGCTCGGCGTACACACAGTACGCCTGCGCTCCGTGCACTCCCTCGACTTCGCCAAAACGACGATCTTCGGCGCCCGATCTACAAAGGCTTCGCTTCGCTCGCCGCCTGTGGGGGGGGAGTTTTGGGGGCTTCGCTTCGCTCGCCCTGGGGAGGTGGCTGCCGGGGGAATGGGTGGGTTCTCGGCATCGCTTTGCTTGCCGGGGCGGTGTCACTTTTCTGGAGAGCGGTTCTGCGATTTATTTTACCATGGTAAAATATATGGGTCTATGACACCCTTAAATGGACTATGACGGACAAATATCTCCTATTTTGGTCATTTTTCTGGTTTTTTT
>JAHFSN010000260.1 GCA_023265735.1 Spirochaetaceae bacterium
GGGTCCCCGGTATCCCCCCCAGCGTCACCGACCACGCCAGAAGGAACCCCATGACCACCCCGAGGAACGCCGTGAGGGCGCTCAGCTGCACCGTGATCATGTACGCCGAAACGATGCGCGGCCGACTGAGATCGAGGAGATTTTGGAGCGTGAAGCCCCCGTCCTTCCCCACGAAGGCCCCGACCAGCAGGGCCCCCGAGGGCAAGAGGAGAAAGAGCACCGCAAACAGCAAAAAGGGCGTCAGCCCCACCCAACCAGGAAGTTTCACAGATTCCTCTCCCGCCAACAGACAAAAATCGTTCCGGGGCACGTCCAAATCGTTCCGTAGCACAGAAAATTCGTTCTGCGGCACGTCCAAATCATTGGGGGCCTCGCCAACATCGTTCGGGGCCGCGTCAGAATCCTTGCGCAGCACGCCAAAATCATTCGGCACCGTGTCGAAATCGCTCTGCAGCACGTCAAAATCGCTGGGGACCACGCAAAAATCGCAGGGGGCCTCCTCAAAATCCTTCCGCACCACAGAAAACCCGTTGCGCCCCGCGTCCCCGTCAATTGCCACCCGACAGCCCGACCGAGCGCAGCAAAGGTCTGCCAAGCCGCGAAAAGGAAAAGGCCCCGAACCCGCCGCCCGAGGCGAACCAGGAACGGAACCTTCTTGTGATCGGTCTCATCGCGTAGCGAGGAAGGCGTCTGGTGAGACAGGGCCGAGTCCGAAACCGGAGCGTACTCTTTGTACGTGAGGATTTCGGACGAGGAACTGGCGATGCCAGACGCCTCCGCAGTAGCGAGGAGGCCGATCTCCTACTTCTTAGCTACGGTGACTCCGACGACCTTGTCCCAATTATCCGCAATCTGCTGCTTCAGAGCCGACTGCTGGTCGAGGGTCGGGAACACGATGTTGGCGTAGGCCGAGGCCGGGGGAAGCTTGTCGGCGACGTCCTGGGGAATCACCTTGCGCTTGGCCAGGTCGGCGAACCGGACGGGGTGGCCGTAGCCCTTGAGCCAGATGATCTGGCCTTCGTCGCTGTAGAGGAACTCCATCCAGAGCTTGGCGGCGTTCGGGTGCGGCGCGTAGGCCGAAATGGCCTGGACATACACGCCGGCCACCACGCCGTGGGCGGGGATGGTCACGCCGATTTCGGGGTTGCCGGCGCTCTTGTCGCGGTTGGACAGGGCGTTGTAGTCCCAGCGGATGGTGACGGGGGTCTCACCGGAGGCCACGGTGCCGGGGACGGCGATGAGGGGGACGAAGTTCCCGGCCTTGTTCAGCTTGTCGAAGAACTTGAGGCCCGCGTCGGCGCTCTTGAGGTCGCCGCCGTTGGCCAGGCCCGCGGCGATGATGGCCATGATGGCCTGGTTGGCGGCCTGGGGGTCACCGGCCAGGGCGACCTTGCCCTTGAACTCGGGCTTGAGGAGGTCGGCCCAGTCTTTCGGCGGGTTCTTCACGATGCTCTTGTTGTACTCGAAGGCCAGGGCCCCGTAGTAGTCGCCGTACCAGGCGCCGTCGGCGTCCTTCACGTCGGCAGGGATGGTGCTCCAGGTGCTCACCTTGTAGTTCATGAGCAGGCCGTCGGCCTTGGCCTGGGGACCGAAGCTCAGGCCCACGTCGATGACGTCGGGAGCCTGGGGACCCTTGTTGTCCTTGTTGGCCTTGATGGCTTCGATCTCGTCGCCCGAGCCGCCATCGGGGTTCAGCTCGTTGATGGTGATGCCGTATTTCTTGGTGAACTTCTCAATCATCTCGCCGTAATTCACCCAGTCATGGGGAAGCGCGATAACGGTCAGCTGACCTTCCTTCTTGGCGGCATCGATCAGGGCCTTCGACTGGGCGAAGGCGGCCCCGGACAGCACCGCGAGGGCGACCAGGGACAGAACAATTTTCTTCATGGGAGGAACTCCTTGGAGGATCAGATTCCGCCCAAGACGTCAGGCCCATGTTTGGATTTCGTGAGGATTTGATGAGGAGGAATTTCTCGCGAAGACGCGGAGGATGCGGAGCCGCGGTGAAGCAAGGGAGGAAGGGGGCCTTTCAGGGGGGGAAGGAGACACCGTGCGGATCGACGACATTTCGGGAATCATTGTCCACGAGGCCCTTGAGGTCCATCGGAACTTAGGTCCAGGGTTGCTGGAATCGGTCTACGAGGCGCTCCTCGCTGATCGCCTGGCTCGTCGCGGTCTTCGGGTGGAGCGGCAGAAAGCCGTTTGCCTCGATTGGGAAGGGAAACGATTCGAAGAGGCCTTTCGCGTCGACCTGCTCGTGGAGGAGGCTGTGGTGGTCGAGCTCAAGTCCACAGAACTGGACCACCCCGCGTACGTCAAACAACTCTTGACGTACCTGAAACTCCTGAACCTTCAGGTCGGCCTCCTGATCAACTTCGGTAAGCCGCGTCTCAAGGACGGACTGAAAAGGATCGTCCATCGATACCCGGGGCGAGCATTTGGCAACCCTGCAGAAGGGGAGAGGCGATAGCCGACTCCGCCTCCTTCTTCTCTCTCCCTTCCGCGGCCCTTCCTACCCCCGCGTCACCGCGTGAAAATCCTTAATCAGCTTCTGGGTCACCGGCCCCGGCTTGCCGTCGCCGATGACCCGGCCGTCGATGCTGGTGAGGGGCATGACCTCGGCGCCGCTGCCCGTCATGAAGGCCTCGTCGGCGGTGTAGAAGTCGAAGAGGGCCAGGGCCGTCTCCTGGGTGGGGATTTTCGCCTGGGCAGCCACCTCCAGGACAACGCCCCGGGTGATGCCCTCGAGGGCGCCGTGGATGGCCGCCGGGGTCTTGAGGATGCCGTTCTTCACCAGGAACACGTTGTCGGCGGTGCACTCGACCACCAAGCCTTCGGTGTTGAGCATCAGGGCCTCGAGGCAGCCGGCCCGCTGGGCCTCGATCTTGGCCAAGATGTTGTTCAGGTAGTTGAGCGACTTCACCCGGGCCTCGGCACTCGACCGGGGGGTGCGCCGGGTGCTGGCCGTGATCACTGGGATGCCCGTGGCGTAGACCTCGGCGGGGTAGAGCTGGATGCCGTCGACGATGGCGAACACCAGGGCCCGGGGACAGCGGTTGGGGTCCAGGCCCAGGGTGCCGGAACCCCGGGTCACCACCAGGCGGATGTAGCCGTCCTGGCGCTTCGACCGGGCCACGGCCTCGTTGAGCATGGCCATCAATTCCTGGCGGGAATAGGGGATGGAGAGGAGGAGGGCCCGGGCGCTGGCCTCCAACCTGTCCATGTGGGCCTCGAGCCGGAAGATCTTGCCCCCGTAGATCCGCAGGCCCTCAAAGATCCCGTCACCGTAGAGGAGACCGTGGTCGTAGACCGAAACGGCCGCCTTGTCCTTGGTAGACCATGATCCGTCGATCCAGATCACCGGGTCGATATTTGCTGCGCTCATGACGTTTCCTCCTCGTCGTTCCAAATGTCTCTCAGCTTCTCGTAGCCAGGGCCGAAGCGCTTCAGCAGCTCGGCGTCGAACCGTTCCACGATCTTCATGATGTAGATGTCGTGCTTCACGTAGTCCTCGGCCAGGGTGACGAACCCCCGGTTCAGGCTCCAGGCCCCCTCGGCGCTGTCGTCGCGCAGGGTGCCCATGAGGGCCTCGTGGCCGTCGGCCACCACCACGAGGCCCCGGCCGCCCTTCTCGGCGTAGATGGTGTCCTCGATGGGGTGGCGGTACACCCCGCCCACGGGCAGGTTTCCGGGGCCAAAATGGACGAGGGCGGTCTTCACGCCCCGGGCTCGGGCCAGGGCCAGCAGGGGGACCAAAAGGAGGGCTTCGGGGTTCCAGGCGGATACCAGGACGGCGTCGGCGGCGGTCTGGACCATGCGACAGGCCTTGTCGACCAGGGCTGCCGTGTCCGACAGGTTCCACACGTAGGCCTGGTCCTGGGGACCCCCGAGCCGGGCCAGGTCGGCCTTCAGGCTGTCGAGGGTGTCGCCCAGGCGCCGCCGGGTACCCTCCACGAAGTCGTCGACGGGTTGGGGCAGGTAGCGCTTCTTCCCCGCTTCCTCGAGGCTGCGGACCATGGACCGGGCCTCGAGCCGGTCGAGGACCTCGTAGACCTTGCTGGTGGGGACCCCGGACTCCTTGGCGGCCTCGTAGGCCGTGGCGGGGTTGTTGGTCAAAAGGGCCACGTAGACCCTTCCCTCGTAATCGGAAACCCCGAGCCGGGCGAAGAGGTCCGTGAGTTCCTGATTATTCACTACCATGGGAGTGAATGTGACCCAGGATCGGAGATCTGTCAAGCGTCGATCAGATCTCGGGGAACGCCTAGGAAGGAAAAACCATTTGCTTTCCAGTCTCCGAGAAATAATAAT
>JAHFSN010000261.1 GCA_023265735.1 Spirochaetaceae bacterium
TACAGTCTCAGCGGCGTTGATCCCCGCCTTTACAGCCCGGCCGGCGGCGGTCTTTGCGCCGGAGGAAGGCGATAGTCCGAGTCGGAACTCGTCGAGTTCCTGGTATCCCACCCTGGTCTTCATCTGAACGGACAGCGAGTCGACCTTCTTCAACAGCGCCCAGGGGTTGGACATCTTCAGGAAAGAGGCAATGAGAAGGTCAGGACGGGTGTGCGCAACGAAGAGCGGCAGGCTGGATACCTGCTTCATCACCGTTCCGAGGTTGTAGGCCATGAACGCCAGGGCCGCATTTTGTGAGAGTTTGGCCATGACCCGATCAATGAGGTTGAAAGCCTTGTCGTGGTACGGGTTGGCCAGGCTCTTGACGTACTTGTCCACCTCGGTCAAGGCACCTTCCCCGTGGGTCTCCCTGATGGCCGACTTCACCTCGGCGTTACCACCTTTGATCGCGTAGATGGCGTTGAGATCTTTCAGGAGGGGCGTGAACGCAATGTAGTGCTCTTGCTTTCCGACCATTTCCAACCACTGGGCGAATTCTCCCAGCTTGATTGGCTTTTGGTTGTCCTCGTCGATGATGATCCTGTCCTTGGTGAACCCCTTTTCAATCGAGGCTGTGCGCACTGCCAGAGCCATCCCGTGCTCCCAGTCCAGCTGCTGGTCCAAGGCCTCTTGGTTGACCTCGGTTCTGACCATCGGGGTGTAGGATTCCTCCTGGCTCATGTCGATGTTCTCGTACTCGGCCACGGTATCGAACAGGCGCTTCTTGTTCTCCTCATACTCCTGGATGATCCGATCACCCAGCGACCGGACCCAGGCCAGGTCTTTGGAGTTGTTGATGAAGTAGAACACCCGCTGGTCGAAGTGGTTGCCGAACCGCAGGGCTGCGTTTTTCTTGGGGTTTTTCTGGCCGACGTAGATGGTCATGAGCGCGTCCAGGCTGAACGAACCCTCCACGCCCTCGATCTTCACCCGATCCTTCAGCTTTCCCAGCTCGACCTTGTTGTCCTTGATCCACTGGAACATCCGAATCTTGCGCCGGTCGGTCTCGGTCAGCTTCTTGTTCTCGGCGGTGTTTGCCTCGTTCCAAAGCAGCTGGTGGTTCACACCCTTGAAGTCGGCCATGCCGTCGAGCTTGTCGGCGAGGTTGGAGATGGTCAGGAATGCGTTCCAGCCACCCCACCTCTGGCCCGCCGACTTCTCGTCATTGAGGTTCCGAAGGTTCTCGGCCCGCTTCATTTCCCAGGACATGAACTTGTTGGCCAGCCGCTGCCGCTCAACGGTGTCGCCAGAAGCCTCGGCCGCCTTGATCTTGACCTGAAGGTCGGCGCCCTGGTTGTAGATGGCCTCGACGATCCTCCGGACCAAACCGAACCGACGGCTTTCCGTCTCCAACGTCCGGGCAATCATCTTCGCCCGGCCGATGTCTTCGATGGCCTTGCGTTCCAGGAAGGCCGCGTGGAGCTCGTCGTAGGTCCACAGGTTGAGGTTCTTCCCGTACAGTTCACCCCGACGGTTTCGGGGCACCACCACGTCCGGGTGCTGTTCGTACCATTTCCTCTCCAGCTCCAGGAGTTCCGCCTTCTTGAGGGTCCGGAAGTGCGGGTCAATGAGGTCCCTCTTGAGTTCGATGAGCCGGGCCTGGGCCACGTAGACGGTTTTGGGCGCCGGTTTGGCCAAGTAGGCGGCCATCTTCCGCATTTCCTCCGCCTGGTCGGAGTACGCCCTCCGGGCGGCCTCCTTGGTCTTCATTTCGGACCGCACCAGCTTCACGAGGTCAAAGACCGTGTTGACCATCCTGTCCCGGTTCTTCGCCAGATCCGCTCCGGAATCCAGTTTCAACGCGCCGAGGGTGGCCCGGAGCTTGGCGGACTGGACTTTCGCCAGTTCGGCCAGGGTCGCGAGTTCCTCGGGCGTGTAGAGACCTTCCGAAGACACCGCGTCTTGCGCCTTCACCTTCCACCGGTCCGACAGCCGTTCCAGGACTCCCATGGTCCTGTCGAGGTTGTCAATCTCCTTGGTGGCGTCCAGGGCCTGGCGCTGCCAGTACAGCCGGCTCTTGGTCCCCATCCGGATGGCGACCTTCTGTTCAAAGTCCAGGTCCGTCGGCACCTCAATCGGCTTGATCACCGGGGGCGCCGAGTCGGCGTCTTGTTCCCGGGTGGCCTGGGCCACCTCGTTCTCCAGGGCCAGGGCCTCAAGTTCGGCTAGGTCGGGAAAACCCTGCTGGGCGATACGTCGGTAGGTCGACGGGTCGTTCTTCATGGTAGCCAGGATCCGGGGAATTTCGTTCTCGTTGGTCTGGCCTCCTTCCATGCTCTTGGCAACCTGGGCCAGGACGTGACGTGGGATGGTCTTATCTGCGACGTAGCCACCCTGAGCCATCCCCGCCAGGATCTCTTTGACCTTGTCCGGGGTCAGGCCGGCGGCGAACTCCCGGTCCAACTGCTGGGGCGTCTTGGCGTGGGCAATCCCGTAGACCTCGACCAGCCGCGCGTGCTCCTCGGGCATCAGCACAGCCTCTTCCTGCGCCTTCTTCTCCAGAGCGGCCCAATCACCGGAACTGCCGGTGAAGTCGAACGGATCGCCCGTCGCTTCCAGCACCCGATCAGCCACGATGCTCGCCAGGTAGGTGTCCAGGTCGTCGAACGCCCGGGCGTGCTCCAGTTGGTCCCGAAGATCCATACGCCGGTCCAGTTCGGCCTTGGCCCACGGCTCGTTCTGGTAGGTCTCGATCCACTCGTCCGGAACTGGCTTGTGGGCGGCAACGGCGGCTTTCACGGCGTCCCGCCGGGCATTGAGTTTTCCCTCGTTCGCGCGGAAGGCCGCTAGGACCGACTTATCGGCCTCGATCTGTTTCTCACTGTTGGCCAAAAACTCGTCAACGACGGCCGCCAGGGTGGCCTTCTCCTCGCTGGTTTTGCCCACAGCCCGCGCCTCGATGAACTTGTCCCGGTTCTTCCGGAACAGGGCCAGGGACTCGACCTTACCAGCAAGGTTCTGCTCGACCTTCTTGACCGCCTCTTCGTCCTGGAAGAGCACGTCCGACTCTCCCTTGACAACCCTATCCTGGGTCATCATGCTTTGACCGGACGGCAATAATCCCATCCCCGGCCATTTGAGCCGAAGGAGGTAGGAGACGCCGTCCTTTTCATTCTTGCGGTAGATCGCTGCGCCCCTGTCGATTTCCTCCTGGAAGAACGCTTTGGCGTGCTCCCGACCGTAGATGGAGGTGATCACGTTGGCCCGGTGCCGGTCGATCATCCCGTCCTTCTGCACGATGGCAACAATAGGCCAGCCCTGGGCGTCCTGCATGTCGGTAACCACCATGATCCGGGTGGCATCCTTTCGGCTCACCAGAACGAAAGCAGGGTCGGCAACAGCGGACTGGAGTTGCTTGACCTGGTCCATGGTGATCCCGTGGCCGTCCTGGGTGGTGATCGGCTCCATGACCCCCTTCAGCTTTCCGGAGGTCATCACCAGGGGCGCATCCGGGGCCCCAATGGACCGGAGAACCGCGGGAGTCCGGCCGAAATCGACAGGCCGGTCGTTGGTTCCGTCGGCGAGGAACCTCAGCTGGAGGTCCAGGCGCTTGGCGTCCAAGGCGGTCGGACTGAGGGCTCCTGTCTGGTCCGAAAACAGCAGCCCCGGGAGTCCGTCGAAAGGCGGATGGTCGGCGAATTTCTCCCCGGCCAGTAGCTTGTCGAACACCGTACGGACCTCGGTCGAGAGCTCGACAGGTTTCCCGTCGACCGTGAACGTCGGGTCGTTGAAAAGGGCGTCGTAGATCCACCGGAACAGCGTGGCCAGCGTCTGGAGAACCTGGTCAATGGCGGAGTCGCCGGTTTTGTGACCTTCTCCCAGGAACTGCTCGAAGCCGTGGGCGAAGCGCTCCTCGGCGGCTTTGGTCCAGGTGGCTTCTCCGGTCCACTTGAGCAAGGTGTCCTGGTCCTCGGTCGCCAACAACGGACGGAGCACGTGGGCCATCTCGTGCAGCACCGTGGCCACGGACGCGCGGCCGCTGACCAGTTCGATCATCCGTTTTCCGGCGGTGCCAGCTTTGCGGATGGCACCGTTCCCAGTAGACAGCAGCTCGCCGTTGGCGTCCTTCACCCCGTTGACCCAGGCGACGGACTCCAGGTTGTGGTCCAAAAAGTCGTCCAGGGTCATCCCCACCCCCTGGGCCAGCCGGTCGAGCACCGCGATTCCGGCGTCAACCTCCTCGGCCGGGAGCCCCTGGGACAGCACCACGCGCAGTTCCTGGCCGGTCAGAGCACCGTCGTACTTGCCGTTAGGCGCGGGG
>JAHFSN010000262.1 GCA_023265735.1 Spirochaetaceae bacterium
CTCGAGGCTCATCTGCCCGGCTTCGATCTTGCTGAAGTCGAGGACCTCGTTGACCAGTTCGAGGAGGTGCTGGGCCGCCGAGGCGATCTGGCCGGCGTGGTGGGCCTGGTCGAGCTTCAGCTCCCCCAGGCGGAGCAGGTCGGTCATGCCGGTGATGGTGAACAGGGGGGTGCGGATCTCGTGGCTCATGTTGGCCAGGAACTCGCTCTTGGCCCGGCTGGCTCCCTCGGCCAGCTGGCAAGCCTCCCTGAGCTTCTGTTCGTCGATGCGACGGGCGGTTTCGTCTTCGAAGACGACGTAGAACTGGCGCTGGGCGCCGGTCCCCAGGCACGAGAGGCGGAGGCTCCACCAGGCGTCTCGTCCCTCGCCTGACAGGTACGACGACTGGAAAGTATCGGCGCAGGCCTCGTGGGCCCGGTTGCCCTGGAAGAACTCGGCCCACCTCACCTGCTCGTCGGGGGGAAGAAAATCATCGATCCGAAGGCCGACCACCGAGTCGCGGTGGAGCAGTTGGCCTAGGGAACGGTTCGCGGACAGGATGATCCCGTCGTCCCCCAGGAAGGCCATGCCGAGGGGACAGAGCTCGAAGGCCTGGACGAACGGGAGAGGTTCCATCAGAAGTGGGAACTCATGACTTCAAAGGTTTTGCGCAGCAGATCGTCGGGCTTGAGCGGCTTGGTGATGTAGCTGCGAATCCCGTACCCCATGGCCCTGAGGACGGTGTTGCGCTGGGAGAGCGCCGAGAGGACGATGACAGGAACCGCGTTGTTCCCGGCCTTCAGGGCTTCGAGGACGGCAAAGCCGTCGACCTTGGGCATCATGAGGTCGAGGAAGATGAGGTCGAGGTCGGCGGGGGCGGCCTTCAGGAAATCGTCGCCGTCGTCGAAGGCCACCACCGTGGAGCCCGAAGGACCAAAGGTGTTCTTCACGATCTCCTGGACAATGAAGTCATCGTCCACCACGGCCACCTTGAGGTCGGCCCCCTCGGACCGCATCCGGTTCGACAGGTCGGTGAGGGCCTTGTCGTTGTCGAAGCGCATCTCCAGGGAGGCCGACTCCACGGGTTTGGCCCCCTCGAGGAAGGACTCGAGTTTGTCCTTGTCGAGGAGCTCGTCCATGGCGCTTTCCAGGCTGTCGGTGATGCTCATCTCGCTGAATTCCCACAGGCCCCTCAGGGCGGCTTCCACGGCCTTCGACTGGGTGAGCACCTTCACCCACTTGACCCGGCCCCGGGTCAGGCCGACGAGAATCTCGAACAGGCGGCGGATCTTGGGCAGGTCGGGGGCCTTGAGTTCCAGGTTGGAGAGCATGACCAGGAACCGGGGGATTTCAATGGAGTGAAGGGCCATCAGTTCGTGGAGCTTGAACTCCAGCAGGCTGATCTTCTCGAAGTTCAGGCCCAGGGCCACCTCGACGAAGACGATGTTCTCGTTGACGTGGGCGTCGAGGATGGACGGCGATTCGTCGAGGGTGATCTTGCGGTCCAGGTACTCGCCGGCGGCCTGCCAGAGCTGGTCGATCTTCAGGGGCTTGCTGAAAATCTTACGGACCCCCAGCTGGGTCAGCTCGACGAGCTTCTCCTTGCTGATCTTGCCGGTGCATACGATGACGGGAATGGACGAGATGCTGGCGTCGGCGTTCTTGGCCTTCAGGATGGAGACCAGATCCCGTTGGGACAAAAAGTAGTCCGCGATGATCAGTTCGGGCCGGTAGTGGAGAATCTTCGCCGCGCCGTCCACGCCATTGACGGCCTTGACGACCACGAGGTCGAAGGCCTCGAGCTTGGTGGCGACGTAGTCCCGGAATTGGGGCGATTCGTCAATGATGAGGACAGTTTTTTTAGCCACAGTTCACTCCTTGGGCAGGTTGAGGTAGGCTTGGGGACCGAGGGATTCGAGCCGCTGGGCCTTGGTAAGCACTTCGGTTTCCAGCTGCTGGGCGTAGGCGTCGAGGCGGGCGGCCAAGGCGGGGTCCGACACCGAAAGGATGCGGGCCGCCAGCAGTCCGGCGTTCTTCCCTCCCCCCACGGCTACGGTGGCCACAGGAATGCCGCCGGGCATCTGGACGATGCTGAGCAGGCTGTCGAGGCCCCCGAAGGCCTTGGTTGGAATGGGAACGCCCACCACGGGCAGGCTGGTCTGGCTGGCCACCATGCCGGGCAGATGGGCCGCGCCCCCGGCCCCGGCCACGATGACCCGGATTCCCCGGCCCCGGGCCCCCAGGGCGTACTCGGTCAGGCGCTGGGGCGTTCTATGGGCCGAAACGATGGTGGTTTCGCAGGACACGCCCAATTGGCGGAGGATGGCCTCGGCCTCGGCCATGACTGGCAAGTCCGAGTCGCTCCCCATAATGATTCCCACGTCGGGCATTCCGTCCTCCCCGGTCGTCCTGGGCCCTGAGGTCAGGCCTCGGACAAACCAAATACGTTCACTTTTGACTCCAAGGCGGCGGCAGACCGCAAGGCCTCTTCTCTTGTATCGGCGGCCACGGTGAAATGCCCCATCTTCCGCCCGGGGCGGCACTCGGTCTTTCCGTAGAGGTGGAGCGAAAACCCCGGCACCGTCAGGGCCTCGTCGAGACCGTCGATCTGGGTGGTACCCCGGCCGGAGCCCAAGAGATTCACCATGACGGCGGCGCTGTGGAACCCCACCGGCCCCAACGGAAGGTCTGCGACGGCCCGCAAGTGATTCTCGAACTGGCAGGTGCGGCACGCCTCCATGGTGTAGTGCCCCGAATTGTGGGGCCGGGGCGCCACCTCGTTCACGATCACCGAACCGTCGGCCGTCAGGAACAGTTCCACCCCGAAGACCCCCACGCCTCCCAGAGCCTCGACGACGGCCACGGCCACTTCTCGGGCCCGGCGGTGGGTAGCGGTCGTCAGGTCGGCGGGAGCGATGACCTGGGTGCAGATGTTGAGTTCGGGGTCGAAGACCATCTCGGTGACCGGGTAGACCTCAGTCTGACCCGCGGCGCTTCGGGCCACCATCACTCCCAGTTCCTTCACAAAGGGAACGGCGGCTTCCAGGTACGAGCCCTGACGCTGGCGGCAGTCGCCGGGTAGGGCCTTGGCCAGGTCGCTGGCCGACCGCAAGAAGACCACGCCGCGGCCGTCGTAGCCCCCGGACCGGGCCTTCTGGACCACCGGAAAATCCGACGGCTTCAGGTCGCCGAGACCCCGGTCGACGAAGGGTGCCACAGGGAGGCCGGCCTTCAGGTAGAGCTCCTTCTGGAGCACCTTGTCCTGGATGGTCTGGAGGAGCCGGGGCGAAGACACGATGCGGTGCCCCTGGGCCTCCAGCTCGGCCAAGACGGACGTGTCGCAGTGCTCGATGTCGTACGTGGTGACGTCGCAGGTGGAGACCAGGTCGGCCAGGGCCTGGCGGTCGTAGAGGCCGCCCGTGAGCACCCGGTCGGCCAGGGGGTTGGCCGCCGCCCGGGGATCGGGGTCGAGCACAGTGAAGTGGAACCCCAACTTGGCGCCGCGGTAGATCATCATCCGCGCCAGCTGCCCCCCTCCCACCAGGCCGATCCGGAGGGGAAACGCCCGGGCCGGCATCAGAGCGCCTTGAGAAGGTCGGTCAGGAGTTCGTAGAACAGCGCCACCGACGCCACCTCGGTCTTCTCTTCGGGGGTGTGGGCCCCCCGGATGTTGGGTCCGAAGCTGATCATGTCCATCCCCGGAATCTTGTCGCCAATGACCCCGCACTCCAAACCGGCGTGGATGAGTTCGACGATGGGCTCCCGACCCGTTTTGGCCTTCCACAGCGAAGTCAGTTGGGTGCGGACCAGACTGTCGGTGCTGGGGGCCCAGGCTGGGTAACCGTCGCCGTGACGGATGGTCCCTCCGGCCAAATGGACGACCGCCTCGATGCGGCGGCCCAGCTCGTCGCGCAGGGTCAAGGAGCTGGAACGCTGGCTGGTCATGACCGACACGGCGTTGTCGGCCACCCGCACACTGGCCACGTTGCACGACGTCTCCACGAGGCCGGGCACCACCTTGCTCATCCCCTGGACCCCGTCGGGCAGGGCCGCCAGAAGATCGAGGAGGACCCGCTGGCTGGCCGGGGTAAGGACCTTGCCGGGAACCGCCACGGGAGAGGTTTCGAACGCCAGGTTCTGCCCCTCGGGGCCCAATTCCCCCGCATAGACGCTCTGCATCTGGCCGACAAAGGCCACGAGGGAGGGAAGTCCATCCTTGGGTCCGGCCAGGATGGCGGTGGACTCCCGGGGGATGGCGTTGTGCTTGACGCCGCCCTCCAGGGTGGCCAGCTGCCAGGTCCCGGCGGGCTGGGTGGCCA
>JAHFSN010000263.1 GCA_023265735.1 Spirochaetaceae bacterium
GACGCGACAGGGCGGGAAAGCGATCACGAACCTCGTCGGCGTCCAAAATGGGCCACGCCGATTTCGACATCCGTTCGAAGCACGAGTAGAAGTTGGCGAGGTGAGGAGTCACGATCGACAGGATGGCGCAGTCCGTTTCGGAGAATCCCGGGCCTCGTCTGGACCGGGTCCGTGCCAGTAGAAGAGGAAGTTTTCGGGCGCAAAACACCAGGGTTCGATGCTCCCCGAGGGGTTTGGCGTAGTCGGCGACGTACTCATACTTCTCAAACCGGAGCCAATCGATCCGAGCACATCCCTCCAGGCCGGCGCGCTCTATCCAGGCGTCGGAGAATTTCTCCGGTTTGGGCACAAAGGGGAACCGAAAACGGTAGTACGAGTTGAAAAGACCCACGTCCGACTCGGCGACGCCCTCGCTCAAGAGGAGTCGTCCTTCGTCGTTGAAGAGGCCGGTGCAGGCGTCGGCGGGGATCATTCGATCCATCCTCGTGAGCGCCGTGAAGAGGAATTCCTGCTTCGTCTTGGCCGATCCAACCTCGAGCAGGTACTCGTGAATGGCTCGCCAAGGAACCTTGTTGGAATCCGCCATGGCTCCAACTACCCTCACTTTTTGAAAGTGTACTGCATGAATCATACCACGGCCTAGACGAATTTTACGTCCATGAACTCCCGAGTCCGTATTTCCCTACGGATGTCGGCCCTGTGGGGAGCCGCTAGGCTAGGACTAAGGAGTAAGTCATGAAGAAACGCTCACTCGCTCATGCCGTTCGGACGGCCCCCAGGAGATTGCCAAGATCGTTCGGGAAGAACCTTCTCCTCGCTTTTGTCTTGGTCGCCGCCCTTTCGCCGGTACGGCTCCAGGCCGACACTAACGATGAACTTTGGAAGGCCTGCGAACAGGGTGATACCGCGGCGGCCCAGGCGCTGCTCGCCAGCGGCGCCAGCCTCACCGCCCGTGATGACTTCGGGTGGCCGGCCCTCCTGTACGCGGCCAAGGGCGGCAAGCTGGACCTCGTGAAGGCCCTCGTCGATCGGGGAGCCTTGGTGAACGCTACCTCTGATTCGGGCAAGAGCCCCCTCATGCAAGCGGCCCAGTCGGGCAACACGGAGCTGGCGGCCTACCTGCTGGGCAAGGGGGCCAACGTCAACGCGAGAAATAGCAATGGATGCTCACCGCTTCTGTTCGCCGTGGACCAGGGGAAGAACCTCGATACGGTGGCGCTTCTGATCGACAAGGGTGCCGACCTTCAGGCAAAACTGGCCAACGGCTGGGGTGCGGTGCTCCTCGCGGCCCAGGCCAAGGACCTTCGGGTCGTGCGTCTTTTGGTCGAGAAGGGGGGAAACGTCAACGAGGCCGCCGCCGACGGCTTCACCCCCCTCATGAGGGCCTCTCTCGACGGTTCCCTCGACCTGATGAAGTACCTCGTGGACAAGGGGGCCGACGTGAAGGCCCGGTCGTTCTCGGGGGAAACCGCGTACCTCTACGCCGTCCAGGGGGGAAACGCGCAGGTTGTCGCCTTCCTCCGAACCAAGGGAGCCGATCCCAAGGCTACCACGACCACCAGCGGCAACGCACTGATGCGGGCCGCCGAGTACGGTCAGGAAGCCCAGGTGGCCCAGGCTTTGGCCGACCAGGTCGACGTCAACGCCACGACCCAGGGCGGCGGGACCGCGTTGCTCTTTGCCCTCAGCGATGGAAAGAATCCCAAGGTCGTCCGCCTGCTTCTCGACAAAGGTGCCAACCTCGACTACCAGGATCCGAGCGGCTGGACACCCCTGCTCTACGCGGTGCAGTCGGGAGTCGTCGAAAATGTGAAGCTCCTCCTAGACAGGAAGGCCGATGTGCAAGCCGCCAGCAAGGCCGGCTTTACTCCCCTGATGCGGGCCGCCCTCGACGGGAACCTTGAGATTCTCCAGGCCCTCCTGGCCCATCACGCCAACGTCGAGGCCCAGACAGCCAGGGTCGGAGAGACGGCCCTCATGTACGCGGCGGAGAGCGGGAAGGGCGCCGAGACCCTCAAGGCGCTGGTTCAGTCGGGGGCCCTCGTGGACCAGAAGGACGTCGACGGCTGGACGGCCCTGCACTACGCCGTCGACAAGAACGACACCGACGCGGTTCGATTCCTGGTCGACCAGAAGGCCAACGTGAACGCCGTAACCAACGGCGGCTTCAGCCCCCTGATGCAGGCCACTGAAAAGAACAACGCCGAGGTCGTGAAACTTCTCCTCGACCACGGCGCCGACCCTCGGGTGAAGTCGAAATCGGGCTGGACGGCCCTGGCCATCGGCGAGAACCTGAGCAAGGCGGAGTCGTCGCGGGTGCTGGTGACCAGGGACGTGCGCTTCGAGAAGAAAGAGGTCGGCGAGTCGCTTCTGCGCCAGATGGTGGCCGCCGGCTACGACGACGCCGTGGCCGCCCTGGTGTCCCAGGGGGTCGACGCCCGGACCAAACAAACCCAAACCAAGACCCTCCTTATGACGCTTTGCGAGAAGGGAAAGCTGGACCTCGTGAAGCTCTTTGTGAGCAAGGGGGCCGATGTCCGGGCCCAGAACGACACCGCCATGACGGCTCTCCTCTACGCTGCGGAGGGCGGGAACGCCGACGTGGTGAAGTTCCTTCTTGAGAAGGGCGCCGATATCGGGAACCGGGACAAGTACGGGAAATCGGCCCTCTGCTACGCGGTTCAGAGCGGAGACCTGGCGACGGTGACTCTGGTCAACCAGAAGCGAAAACTCGTGACGGTCAAGAACGACGATGGCTGGACCCCCCTGTTCTACGCCGCCGAAAGGGGCAGCTTCGACGAGGTGGACTACCTCGTCTCCAATGGCTCCAACGTGAAAGAGAAGTCAAAGGCCGGTGATACGCCGCTTCACCTGGCCGCCTCGTCCGGTGATCTCAAGACGTTCCAGCTACTCCTGGACAAGGGGGCCGACCTGCGCGCCGTGAACAACGCGGGCGAGACCATCCTGATGAAGGCGGCCCAGGGGGGCAACCCCGAGCTGGTGAACCTCTTGGTGGACAAGGGACTCGACCTCCAAAAACGCACCTCCAAGGGCGCTTCCCTGGTCGAGTACGCCGCCAAGAGCGGGAATGTGGAGCTGGTTCGCCAATTGGTGGCGAAGGGTCTGGGTCCGGCGCCCCGGGACAAGGCCTGGGCGCCCATTCTGATCGCGGGAGCCGTGGGTGGAACCTACGGAATGATGGATCTGGGGTCACAGTTCATTCTCTTCCATTCCAACCCGCCCCGCTATGGAAATGTGGACGGCAAGACTCTGAACCTCGAGTTGATCAGGTTCCTCCTCGACAGCGGGGCCAGCCCCAACGCCCAGGTCAATGGCCAGCAGTCGCCACTGATGTTCGCCGCGGCCCTCGGAGATCTGGCTTCGATCCGGCTGCTGCTGGAGAAGGGCGCCATTGTCAATCTGAAGACCTCAGAAGGGGAAAACGCCCTCACCTACGCCGTCAAATCGCGAAAGATCGACGCCGTCAAGGTCCTCCTCGACAACGGCGCCTCGGCCCGGGCCAAGGACAGCAATGGTCGGACCGCCCTGATCTTGGCCACCGCGAACGGCAACCTTGAGCTGGTGAAATTGCTGGCGGCGAACGGCAGCGACCTCGAAGCCAAGGACAAGACCCTCAAGGGGCAGACCGCTCTGATGACCGCGGCCTACAATCAGTACCCCAAAATCGTTGAGTACCTGATTTCCCAAGGCGCCAACGTGAACGCCAAGAAGGACGACGGCTGGACGGTCCTGGGCATCGCCATCGAGGGAGGAAGTTCCAGCGCCGTGAAGGCCCTGGTGGAGGCCGGGGCCGATGTCACCGTGAAACTGCCGGGGGGGCCCTCGCCAATGGAACTGGCAGACTATTGGGCCGGGCAAAGGGGGGACCAATAGCACCAGGCCATCGCGCAGTACCTCCGTTCCAAGGGGGCGAAATAGCGCCAACGGTCCGCGACTGGGCCGACCTCGTGCGCCAGGGAGAGATGTGAGATTATCCATGTTAAGATGGACCAACAAAGGGAGGGTTTGTGTGTGATGAGTTGCCGCCTCGTCCTCTTGTTGGTCCTGTCTCTCGGGTTTTCGCTGCAAGCTTGTTCGGGCGAAGACCCGTCTCCCCCGGCCGTCTGGCCAGACCGGGAGTGGTCCACGTCTCTCCCTGAGCAGCAGGGCATGGATTCCGGGCTGATTGCCCAATTCCTGGAACAGATCCGGGACCAGAGAATCAACGTCCACAGCTGTATGATCATCCGGCACGGCTTCGTGGTGGCCGAGGCCTACTTCTCCCCCTCCCG
>JAHFSN010000264.1 GCA_023265735.1 Spirochaetaceae bacterium
CCACCACGGGCTGCTGGCCCACGATGGCCCGGGTCAGCTGTTTTCGGACGGCGTTCAGCCCGTGCAGCGCGTCGGCCACGGACGATTCTTCACTCATGGTTTGACCTCCTGGGACAACGAAAGAAAGTAGTTCTGGATGGTTTGCTCGAATTCCTGGGGGGCCGCCGCCCTGTCGAGGGCCGCCTCGGCGGTCCGCTGGGCGTGGGGGAGGGCCTGGTCCAAGGGCAGCCTCGCCCCGGAACCGGGCATCACGTACTCAAAGAACCCCGGCTTGTTCCTGTCGGGAATGACGACGCTCTTGTCCGAAGGCGCGGCCTCGGGCCGGTTTCCCAGGGGAACGTCGGAGTGGCCGGTGCCAGGGGCCATGCCGCCCCCCGAAGGCGAGTTTCCCCCCTCTCCCGACCCCGGGGACGAGGGGCGCCCCGTGCCGCCCGAGGCTGCGGGCCCCTTCGAGGCGCCGGCCCCCCCGGATTTTTGGTCCGAAGCGGTGCCTTGGTCTCCCGGTTCCCCGGCCCCTTCTCCGTCCGTGCTTCCGGAACCAGGGGTCTCGGGGCCCGACCCCACGCCGGGAACGCCAAGCCCGCCCCGGCCGCCCTGGGATTTCCTCTCCCGGTAGGCGCCGGGTCCCTGGGCGGCCTTGTCGACCCGGTCGGCGTTGGCCTTGAGGAGGTCGTCGAGGGCCCGGGAGTCCCCCGAGGTCAGGGCCTGCTCGGCCAGGGCCGCCAGCCGGGGGTCTTCGGGGAACAGCCTCTGGGCGGTCTCGCGGGGCGAAAGGGTACCCGGGTTTCCCAGGGTGAGCCGTTCCGACGACCGGGGCTCGGCCTGGGGATGGGCCTGGGCGGTCAGGCCGAGGCGGGGGGCCAGCCCCTCGGGGACCAGGGGGAGGGCCACCACGAACACCCCCGCGGCCAGGGCCGCCAGGGTCAGCCGGAGGCCCAGGCGTTTCCAGGGGTAGCGCACCGACCTGTCGACGCCCAGCAGCACCCGGGTCTTGTTGGCCTGGGTGAGGATGGCCTCGTCGAAGGCCTGGGGGGCGTCGCGGCCCAGGGCCTCGGCCGACGCCTGGAACAAACCGTGGGTGCCCTGGGTACCGTCGAGCCAGGCGGCGGCCCGGGGGCGGGAGAGCCGGCGCCGGCTGCGCCAAAGGGCGAAGCCCACGGCCGACAGAGCCAAGACCATCGCTCCCACCGCATACCGGAGGCCGAGGTCACCGGGCCACACGAGGGCGGCCCCCAGGGCCCCGGGAAGGGCCGCCAGCCACGCCGCCGCGGCCTCACCCGCCAGGTATCGGCGGTTCAGCCGCCGGCGGACCCTCAGGAGAAAGAGGTCGAGCTCGGGAAACCGGGAGTCGAGGACGCTCATGGAATCCCCTGACCCTTGAGAAACGGCAGCCGGACGGCCCAGAGCCCGCCGGTGATCCCCAAGACCAGGGCGAGGGAACCCCACTCGACCGGGGCCTCGGCCGCCGAAACCAGACGGCCCACTTGCCAGAGGGGGTTGAGGGGCTGAAGAACTGGCAGGAGGAGGGAAAGCGTGAGGCAGGCCAGGCCCAGGGCGGCCCCCAGGAACGGACCCGTCTCAGCGTTCCAAGTGACCAGGTGTCCCAGGGCCTGGGCGGCCAGACCCCCGACCCAGGCCCAGGCCCAGCACACCAGGACCAGCTCCCCGGGGAAACCCCAGAGCAGGGCCACGAGGACCAGCGGAGGCAGGAGAAACAGGCCCCAGACCAGCGAGACGGCGGTCCAGCCCAGAACCTTCCCCGCCAGGTACGCCAGGGGCCGAACTCCCTCCCGGGCCACCCAGTCCCAAGAGCGAACCTCGTTCCACCCCTGGGTCCCCGACACAATGCCGCCGACCAGGGAAGCCGCCGCCACCACTTCGAACAGGGCCCCGGGCTGGAACACCAGGCCCAGGAGCGCCGCCAGGGTGGCCACGGCCAGGGTGGGAAACGCCCGGTGGGCCGTGAACCCGCGGCTCCCCCGCCACTCGTCCCAGAACACCCGCATCATGGGAGGCCCCCGGTTTCTTCGGGCCGGAGCCAGCAGGTGGTCCCTTCGACTCCGACCACCCAACGGGCGCCGGGCCGGGCCGCCGCGACCCGGGCAATCCAGGGGGCCTCTTCAGCAAGGCCCGGGGACGGCTCGGGGTTCCAGACCAGGGCCTGGCCCGACCAAGCGACCCGGAAGACAGACGTGCGTTCCAGGGGAGGCAGATACGCGTCGCGGACGATCCGGCGGGCCGAGGTCTCCCGGGAGAGAAAGCGCGGATCGGTTTGCCCCTCGAGGACCCGTCCCAGGGCCCAAGGAGAGGTCTCGGGCCACAAACTGGCGCCGTGGGATCCTTCGGGTTGGGAGGACTCCACCGAAACGAACCGCCCGCGGCCCCCCGGCAGGCTCACTTCGCGGGTGTGGGTGACCACGCCCCGGTCCCAGGTGAGACCCCCCGCGAGGGCGACGCCCGCCACGGCCAGGGTCCCCCCCAGGGCAAGGGCCAGGCCCGGGCCCAGGGATCGCTTTTTGCGCAGCGCCAGGGCGGCCCCCAGCAGACCCCAAACGGTGACCAGGCCCACGGCCACCGGTCCATCGGGCCGGCTGGGGGAAGCCGGAGGCGCGAACGGGGGATCTCCGGCGGACCCCAGCCGCGGCACCGTACCGTAGGCGGCCAGACCCAGGGCGCCCTTCCAGAAGCCAGGCGGGGGACGGTGGGCCGTGACCACGGGCATTCCTCCCAGTTGGGAAACCAAGGTTCCGGAGCCCGGTCGGGGGTCGACGACCACGAGCCGCCCTCCCGACGCCAGCCAAGCCTCGACGGCCTGGGCCTGGACGGGCGAGAGGACGGGGCCCGGGTCCGTCACCGCCACGGCGGCCACCGCCTGCCAGCAGAGGGGCGAAGAGGGCCACAGCGACGGCGGGAACTCGGACGTCCTCACGGGTTCGGAGGGGAGCAGCACCCCTTCGATGGCCCGGCAGGCCTCGGCGTCGAGGCCGCTGACGACCACCAGGTGCCCCGGAAACCCCCGTTCGGCCACGGGGAGCCGGATCTCCCGGACGGCCTGGGGCTCCCGAAACCGGAGGGTCAATGAGGGGGCGCCTTCGGGGAGAAACACCGGGTGTTCCCAGCTGCCGCCGCCGGAATGAGAATAGGTGGCCAGGGTCCGGTCTTGGCCCCCGATGGTGATCACCGCGTCGACGCTCCAGTCCCGGGCCGTGGCCGGCACCGAAAGCCGAAGGGGGGTCCAGTTTCCCGGGACCAGGACGGGCCCCCAGCCCAGGTCTGCCGACCAGTCATCGGGGCCGGGGTCCGCCGCCAAAGGGCCGGCCAGAAGGAGAAGGATGAAGAGGAATGTACGGACCCCGGGACCGTTCATCCCTCCATCTTAGTCCCACCTCGCCAGCCGCGGGAAACTTTTCCAAGGCGTCCGACAGGCACCACCCGTCGTCTCCCAAAAATCGAAGATTCGTTGTAAAAGGCGAGCAAAGCGAAGCCCGTGTAGTACGAGGCGCCGGAGATTGCGGCTCTGGCTAAGTCGAGCAAGGCGAGGAGCACAGCCGTACACCCTGTACGGCGAGCACCGGAGACCGCCGCGAGACGACGCCAGAACCGCAAGATCCAAGCCTCACCCCGAGGGACAGAGCTTTTGGATCGGACAGTCCCCGCAGCGGGGCGTTCGGGCCGTACAGAACGCCCGTCCGAGGCGGTTGGCGGCCATGCTGAAGGAAAACTGCAGGGTGGAGGGGACCAGGGCCATCAGTTCTTTCTCAATGGCCAGGGGCTCGTCGCTCTCGGTGAGGCCCAGACGCTTCACCACGCGCTTGAAGTGGGTGTCGACGATGACCGCGGGCAGGCCGCCCACCTGGCCCCGGATCACGTTCGCGGTCTTTCGTCCCACCCCCGGCAAACTCAGGAGCTCGTCCATCTCGAGGGGCACCTGGCCCCCGTGGCGTTCGACGATGAGCCGGGCCGTCCCCACGATATGCAGGGCCTTTTCCCGGTAGAACCCCGTGGGGTAGACGATCTTCTCGACGTCGGCCAGGGGCGCCGCGGCCAGCCGCACCGGCGTGGGGAAGGCCCGGAACAGGACCCGGGTCACCTCGTTCACCTTGGCGTCGGTGCACTGGGCCGACAAAATCACCGCCACCAGCAGCTGGAACGGGTTCTCCGATTCGAGAAAAGGCACGGTGTCCGGGAAGAGTCGGATGACCTTCTCGATGAGGGCGAGTTGGAGGGGGCTTGCTTGACAGGGGTCTTCGGCGCTGGGTATCATAGAGGACTGCGGGATGTCGGATAG
>JAHFSN010000265.1 GCA_023265735.1 Spirochaetaceae bacterium
GGAATCACCTTCAGGGTCCTCTCCATCCGGGCGCAGTCCACGGGCCGGTCAAACACGAGGTCGAGGACGAGGTGCCAGTTGTCGGTGACGATGGGTCCGATCTTTCCCTTGCCGTACCGCAGGGTCGCCCGGGCCCCCTGGGCCTGACAGGCCCGGATCACCGGAATCCGGGCCAGGGCGTGGATCTCGAGGGGAACGGGAAACTTGGTGCCCAGGTCGGCCACGGCCTTGGTTTCGTCGGCGATGAGGACGAACACTTTGCTCGCGCTGCAGACGATCTTCTCCTGCAGCTGGGCGGCCCCGCCCCCCTTGATGCAGTTCAAGTCGGGGTCGATCTCGTCGGCGCCGTCGAGGTAGAGGTCGAGGGAGCCGTCGATGGCCGGGTCTCCCAGGACCCGGACGGACAGGCCCTCCTGCTGACACAGGAGTTCGGTATCGAAGGACGTGGGAACCACGAGGAGGCCCGGCAGCCGCCCCTCACGAAACAGCTCGCCGGTCTTCTTGATGGCCCAATAGGCCGTGCTGCCCGTGCCGAGGCCGAGCTTCATGCCGGGTTTGACCAGGTCGAGAACGGCCTGGTCCCCGGCGGCTTTTTTTCCGAGGTCTTGCGAAGTCATGGGGCCACTTTATCTCAGGGCCTTCGCTTTTCAAAGTAGCCGAAGAGCTTTTCTCCCAGTTCGGCGATCTGGTCCTTGCGTTCCAGCCATTCCTGGTAGGACGAGGCATCCTCAGGCTCCAAAAAGAGTTGGAAAGGTCTCACGTGGAGGGCATCGGCCAGTTTCTCGAGCACCGACGGAGAGGGCCACTTGTCGGCATTTTCCAGCTCGCTCATATACCCCACCGAAAGTCCGCCCCTCTCGGCCAGTTCCGCCTGGGAGAAGCCCCAGCGTTGGCGAAGAGCCTTGAGATTCGTGGCCAAACAGCGGTGCAGGTCCGACATGGGAGTATTGTGCGTCCCCGGTGGGGGGCGGACAAACGGCCCTCAGAGAACTTTTGTTCGCCCAAAGCAAGGAGCCTTGGAAATTTCTCGGGCAGAAATTTGCCGTCGGACGGGTTTGTTCCTATGCTGGAGGGCAAGGAGCACACCCATGACGACCATCGACCTGACGGCGGACTTTCCGATTGGCGCGGAAAAACTCTACAAAGCGTGGTTGAACCCTGTCCATCTCTCGGCCATGTCGTACGGCGGCGAGGCAGAATTCGATGTGCGGGAGGGAGGCAGACACTCCTCTGGTGACGGCTACATTGAGGGGCAGTTCCTCGAACTCGTCCCGGGCCAGAAGATTGTCCAAACCTGGCGGACCACGGACTTTGCTCCTGACCAGGGCGACACCCAGGTCGAACTGACCTTCACCGACACCGAGAACGGCTGCACCCTTCACCTGGTCCAAACAGGGTTGCCCGACGACCAGATCGAGTCGTACCAAAGCGGCTGGTTTGAGTTTTATCTTGAACCCATGAAACGCTACTTCGGCGGTTAGCGATCTTTTCCAGATAAGACTAGTGCTTGGATCTCGCCCTTCTGGCTGCGTCTCGGGCGCGTGCGGTGCTCGCCGCACACACAGTGCGGCTGTGCTCCGTGCGCTTCCTCGACTTTGCCACAAGGGCGATCTCCTGCGCCCAGTTCTCCACGGGCTTTGCTTCGCTCGCCATCCGTTATGACTTTTCCAACACTAGCGAGCGGCAATGGGATCAAATCCCATCCTGTCAATCCTGGAAATCCTGTTATCCTGTCTCTTCTTCCTTGTCCCGGGACCTTCGGGACATCACACTAGCCTTGGTAATTCTTGAGGACGGCCAGGAGTTTGGGCTTTCCGATGATCTTCAGGAAACTGGCCAGCCGGGGGCCCTGGTCCTTTCCGACCAGGGCCTGGTACATCACCTTGAAGAATTCCTTGGTGTCGAGGCCCGCCTCTGCGGCCACGGCGTAGACCCGGTCGTTGAGGGCCTTCTCGTCGATGTGCTCGAGCTCGGTTTCAATCACCTTCAGGAGGCCCCGGACGGCGGCGGACTCGGAAACGGAGAGGGCGTTGGCGGGGGAACCCTCGGCCTTGAGCTGGAACTTGAAATCTTCGGGGGCGAACTGGGTGACCCAGCGCCAGGCGCATTCGGCCCTCTCCCGCAGCCGCTTCAGCTGGGCCGGCTTGACGCCTTCCAGGGCCGCCAGGGTGCGGTCAATGTCGCCGTCGTAGGTCTGCAGCAGCGTCGAGAGGTGCCGGATCGTCACCTGATACGGCATCTCGGCCTCGGGGCGGGACCGCTGGCTGAGCTCGTAGATGCGGCTCTGCTTGGCCTTCTCCTTCTCGTTGGCGTCCTGTACCCCGTAGTAAATGCGCTCGCACTTGTCGTAGTCCTCGTAGAGCTTGAGGACGTCGAGGTCGAAACTGATGGCGAACTCGGCGTTGGGCCGGGTGCCGGCAAAGAGGAACCGGGTGAGTTCGGGGGTGTAGACCTCGAGGACGTCGTCGAGGCCGATCACCTCGCCCGACGACGAACTGATCTTCCCTCCCCGGCCCTTGATGCTGATGAAGTCGTACTGGAAGGTCACCGGGGCCTGGCCGCCAAACACCTCGACGGTGAGCCGGGCCGTGTCGAAACTTCCGCCCTCGCTATGGTGGTCCTTGCCAGCGGGCTCGAAATCGACGCCCTCCTTGACCCAGCGCATGGGCCAGTCGATGCGCCAAGGGAGCTTGGCCCCCGAGGCCTTGCGGAGGTCGAGGGTCTCTCGGTTGCCGCAGTCGGGGCACGAGTACGAAAGGCCCCAGTCGCCGTCCCAGCCTTCGATGGCGGTGTTGTCCCGGTGGCACTTCTCGCAGAACACGGACACGGGCCACCAGTCGGCCTCGAGGGGTTCGGTACGGTAGGCGTCGAGGGTCTTGCGGATCTCTTCCTTGTGGACGAGGGCGTGTCGGATACCCTCGGCGTAGTAGCCCTGGGAATACCGTTCGGCCTGGTACAGGAACTCGGGCTCGACCCCCACGAGGGGAAGCAAGGCTTCGAGGTCCTTTTCGTTGCCCCGGGCGTAGTTCTCGGCCCGGCCCAGGGTGTCGGGGACGAGGGTGATGGGCTGCCTGAGGTATTGGGTCAGCAGTTCAGGGTTGGGCATGTTTTTGGGAACCTTGCGGAACACGTCGTAGTCGTCCCAGCTGTAGATGAACCGCACCTTCTTGCCGCGGTCTCGAAGGGCCCGGACCACCAGTTCGGTGCTGATGATCTCCCGGAAGTTGCCGATGTGGACCGTGCCCGACGGGGTGATCCCCGACGCGCAGGTGTACAGCGGCTTGTCTCCCTTCTCGCGGAGGATCTTTTCGGCGTTCACATCGGCCCAGTGGCCCGTATTCAAGGTTTCCATAAGCATGAGAGTTTAGCCGAAAGCCCCCCGAGAGGGAAGGGCGCCGCGCGGAAGCGGCGTCCCTGGCGGGGGACGCGGCTACTCCCCGAGCACCTGCACCTGAACGGTTCGCTGGCGGCCCCGGGTCTGGTCGAAGTCGATGAAGTAAATGCGTCCGAACTGCCCCAGGTCGACCTTGCCGTCGATGAGGACGATGGACTCGCTGCGGCCCACCAGGGCCGAGCGCAGGTGCGCATCGGTATTGTGGGCCTCCCGGGTGTTCTCGCCGTGCTCGGCGGCGAAGACGAGGGCCTGGGGACCCGGGTGCAGGTACATCCCCTCACGCCGGGTCAGCGGCATGATCCGCTCCATGGCGTCGACGAAATCCTGCTGGAGGGTCTCCAGACCGGTCATCGAAAGATCGAAGGCCGGCTCCTGGGTGATGACGCAGCAGGTCGTGTGGTGGGAGTAGACCACCACGATGCCGTTGCGGATTCCCGACCGGCCTACGATGTCCTGGGCGGCCGAAGTCACGTCGTGGAAGGTCGTCGTCTTGTCGTTGGACTGGACCGTAAAGGCCTCACGATACACCATAGCGGGTCTCCTGGGACCGGCGCGTCAGCCGGCCTTGTTGAATCAGTTCGTCCCTGGCCCGGGCCACTGCCCCCACCATTTGATCGAGGAGAACCGGGGGGGAAGGAGCCTTAAGGATGCCACTGGCCGCCCCGGCGGCTTCCGAACCAGCGAGGATGAAGTCGTAGACCTGCTGGGGGGTGGTGATGCCGGCGGCCTGCTCCACCAGGATGGTCGGGTCGATGGCCTTGATCGACCGGATGGCCTCGACGACGTACCCCATGTCGCTGACCCGGCCGCTGCTGATGAGTTCGGTGGGTTCGGGGTTGATGATGTCAGGGTGGAGCTGGGCCACGGCCCGGGCCTCGTCGAGGGTGT
>JAHFSN010000266.1 GCA_023265735.1 Spirochaetaceae bacterium
GGGATTACGGGGGTTGTCGCAGGCCTGCTGGATGAGATCCTGCAGGAAATAGAACCAGTACCGGGGACTCTCCTCGGAACAAAGGATGATGTCTTTGGGAACTCTCTCGCCTTTTTCGTTGCGCTTATAGGTGAGCTGGGCGACCTTGACGGCCTTGAGCCGGGACACCAGATTCTCGGTCTCCTGGACCGGATGGCTCACCACCCCCGTCCGGGCGGCGGTGAACGAGTCAAAGTCAATCAGCGGTCGCCAGCTGTTGCACAGCTGATGGAACATCTCCCTCTGGGAGGGAGCGGTGATACCGTGTTGGGAGAGAAATTCCTCGCGCTGCTTCTTGTCGTAACGGATGTACTCGGGGGGAGAGAGAGGCGCCTCAGCCATGTCTTAACTATACCCAAGACGACCAAAAAAAAAAGCCGCTCCCCCCGAATTCCGCCCCTCGTCCTTGCCTTGCAAAAAAACAGGGGACCGACTATAGTTCGAGCCACCATGGCTTCGGCAGAAGAAGACTTTCTCGGCAACGACAAACACTACAAAGTTCTTCGCAAAGCTTTGCTTGAGAAGAACATCTCTCTCTGGAACGAGTTCTCTGCGTCCCTGGGGCCGCGGTTTCGAGCCGACTTAAGGGGGATGAACCTCGAGGGTCAGAATTTGGCCGGAATCCACCTCGTGGGGGCGCGCCGCGAGGGCACCTGCTTCGACAAGGCCGATCTGACGGGCGCCGACCTGACGGGGGCGACCCTCATGGGCGCCACGTTTCGCGAGGCCGTCTTGTCTGGAACCCGGCTCAAGGCCCCCACTCGCGTCGTGGTCCACAAGAAAACTGTGGAAAATCCCGAGACCCTCGACCCCGAAACCCGCCGCCGGCTCAAGATCGAGCGCATGCAGGAGCAGGCCGAGGGCTTCCTCCTCGAGCGTGCCAAGAAAGAGGCCGCGCTGGTGAAACAGAAGGCCCTGGTCAAGGCCAAGAACAACCCGTCCCCCTTCTGGAACGAAGGAAACTAACGTCAAGAAGACGAGTTCTTTGACCTAGGAAACGAGCCGGTTGCGGCCTTCGGCCTTGGCCCGATACAAGGCGCTGTCGGCCTGCTGGATCAGGTCAGTTTCTCGAATTTCGGCACCCGGCTCCGCGTGGGCCAACCCCATACTCAGGGTAACATGAACCTCTTCGCCCTCGATCAGAAACGGGTGTTCGGCCACGATTCCCCGGAGCCGCTCGCACAGGCCGACGGCTTTTTCGGGGCTGCAGCTCGTCAAGACCAGTCCAAACTCCTCTCCCCCGTACCGCCCGATCGGGTCGGACTTTCGAAGCCCGCTGACCAGAAGTCGGCTGACGTCCTGCAGCACGAGGTCACCCGCCTGGTGCCCGAACCGGTCGTTGATCCTCTTGAAGTGGTCGATGTCCGCCATGCAGAACGAAACAGACTGCTGCTTGCGCCGTCCGGTGGCCAGTTCCCGCTCCAGCAGTTCGATGAGGAGCCTGTGGTTGTACAACCCCGTCAGGCTATCCCGCATGGCCATCTCCACGAGTTTGTCCTGGTGGAACTTGTGCCGGAGGGCCGACCTCACCCGGGCCACGATCTCGACCTCGTCGAGGGGCTTCTTGATATAGTCGAAGGCCCCGGCTTCGAGGGCCGCCTTCACGTCCTCGCCCGACGTCCGGGCCGTCACCATGAGGACCGGAACGCTCTGGGTCACGTTGTTGAGCTTGAGGATGCGAAGGATCTCCATCCCACTCACATCGGGCATCAGCAGGTCCAGCAGGACCAGATGGGGGGTCAGCTTGAGCGTGAGGTCGACCGCGTCGAGGCCGTTGCCTGTCGACAGGACTTCGAACCCCTCGCGCTCCAGAATGATCTTGAGCAGGCGGATATTGACGGCATTATCATCGACGATCAGAATGCGGCTTTTTTGTACTTCTTCTTTCATGAATGGCCGATTGTACGGCCGGATTCTCCGGAAATCAAGAGGACAATCCGGGCCAACCGCGCTGCCGGAGCGCCTCGAACGTGAGAACCGCCGCGGCGTTGGACAAGTTCAGGGATCTTGTTCCCAACTTCATGGGAATTCGCACCAGCTGCTGGGGGTACGCTGCCAAAAGGTCGGGCGGAAGCCCGGCAGTTTCGCGGCCAAACACGAGCCAGTCGTCGTCCCCGAACTCCACCTGGTCGGGAGTTCGGGTGCCCTTGGTGGTGGCCAGCCACAGCCTTTGGTTGCCATGTTGCTCCAAGAAGGCCTCGAGGGAATCGTGGAACACGAGGTCGACCTCTGACCAGTAGTCGAGTCCGGCCCTCTTCAGGTGACGGTCGGTCACCGCAAATCCCAAGGGCCGGACCAGGTGAAGCCGGGAACCCGTGGCCGCGCAGGTGCGGGCGATGTTCCCGGTGTTCTGGGGAATTTCCGGGTGGACGAGGACGAGGTTCAGGGGCACGGGAATCGGGCCTCGAAGACGGTCCGGCCGGGCCGCGACTGAAAGGTCAAGGTTCCCCCCGCCTCCTGGACAATGGTTTGGCAGATGGAAAGCCCGAGGCCGCTTCCCTCCCCTGGCTTCTTGGTGGTGAAGAACGGCGTGAAAATCTTCGGCTGATGCTCCGCGGCGATGCCGGGCCCCGAGTCGACGACCTGGACCACAACCTGGTTCCCCTGCACCTCTCCTCGAAGTTCGAGCTGCCCCGGACTGCCCATGGCCCCCAAGGCGTTCCCGATAAGGTTGGTCCAAAGCTGGCCCAGCCGGTCCGGGTCGGCGGTCACCACGAGGTCGGGGGGGATGGCTCGGATGACTTCGATTCCCGACTTGAGGCGGTTTTGGAACAAAGGAAGGATGAGGTCCACACTCTGGGCCACGGGAACCAGACTCGTCTCCCGCGAGGGATCGTGCCGGGAGTAGATTCGAAGTGAACCGATCACCCTCTCCGCCTTGTACAGCGCCGAGCCGACCAGCTTGATCATGATGCGAACCAGGACCAGGTCGGCCAGGGCGTCCACCACGGTCTGCCCCTCGGACCCGCTCAGGTACGCCAGATCATCGGCGGACCACTCGATCAGACCGACCTCGGCGAGACGGTCCGCCGTCCCCTCGGGGTTGAGAACTCCGGCCTCATAAAGTTTGGCAGAGAGGTCCTTGCGCACCCGCCGGCTCCTGACGCTGTCCAGATCGGGGGTGTTCACGCTGGCCTGACGTACCCAGGACCAGAGCTTCAGCCTTCGGTCCTCGGGGAGTCCGACGAGGGCCTCGATCCGGTCTTCCCAATGGCTCCCAAAGAGGTCTTCGAGGGTGGACTTCGCCGAACCGATGGCGGCCAGCGGCGTGTTGAGTTCGTGGGCAATTCCCGCGACGAGTTGGCCCAACGAGGCCATCTTCTCGGCCAGGATGAGCTGGTTCTGCATGGTCTTGGTTCGATCGAGGGCTTCGGCGAGGTCTCTGGTCCGATCGAAGACCCTACGCTCCAGATCCCGGGTCAAGTCCTGAACCCGGTCGGCCATGCTGTTCCACTCCATTCCGAGGGTCGCCACTTCCTCGGGACCCGAGACCTTCACCCTCTGGTCGAAATCGCCCTGCCCCATGCGGATCGCCATCTTCTGAAGCTCCACGAGGGGCCTAGTGGCCCGGCGGGTCAGGTACCACATGGCGGCCACCGCCAGCACCAGGAAGCCCAGACCCGCCAGGATGGAGAGGGTCAGGCTGCGGGACACCGTCTTCCAGACGATGGCCTGGTCAAGGTACGTCACCACGGTCCAGTCCCAGGGGAGAAAACGCCGGTGCGAGGTCAGGTACCGCGTGGAGGACTCAAGGAATGGCCCGGCCAGCACGTCGTCACCGTCACGTTCCAAAACGGGGTGCCAGGGGTTGAGGGCGCCCACGGTGCGCCCCTTCCAGAGGTCGGGGCCCACGACGACCAGGCCGTGCTCGTCGAGGATGACCAGATCCCCCCCCTCTTGCGAGGCGATCGGGGGAGCCAGGGACCGGATGACCGTCGTCTTGTAAAACTCGCTCTGGGCGAACCCGACCCGGGCGGAAACCCCCCAGGCGCTGTTCACCTGCTGCATCACGAGGTCGAGGCGCGCGTCGAGGACCCGCTTCCGGGCCGCCTCATCGGCCTCGGCCATCTTGTTGGAAAAGATGAGGAAGCTGGCGCTCAGCGGCAGGACAACGAGGGGAACCCCGACGGCAAGGAGCAGGCTCCGCAGAGTCACGGCGACTCCCCGAGGGAGAGGGCCTTGGCGAGCACCTCCATATAGTCGGAGAACGAAGTCCCGTAATTCGCCTCAAAAATTCTGCCA
>JAHFSN010000267.1 GCA_023265735.1 Spirochaetaceae bacterium
TGGCTGGGGTAGGGTTCCGGTTCGAGGGGCGGCCGTCGCCGGTGAACCGCTGGGACATCCGCTGCCGGCTGGCCGGCACGGCGGTGCTGGGGGCCTGCCTGGTGGCGGGTCCTCCGGGGCCCTCTTCGGTCTGGGGGCCCTGGTCGCGGGCCTCTTGGCCTTGGCCCGGGCCACCGTGAGGGAGGTGCTGGCCGTGTTGGGCGGGTTCCTGGGCTTCCTCGTGTTCTTCCTGGCCGTGGGCCTGGCCTTTGAACCCACCTGGGACCAGGCCGCCTTCCTGGGGATCCAGGCCCTCCGGCTGGGACTGCTGCTGTTGGTGGGCCACGCCCTCTTCCTGGCGGCCACCCCGGCCGCCGTGACCGACGGCATCCGGTGGAGCCTGGGCTGGCTGGGACGCCGCCGGGCCTGGATGGCCGCCAGCATGGCCGGCTGGGCCCTGGCCTCGGTACCCCTGGTCCTCGACCAGGCGGCCCAGCTGGGCGACGCGGCCCGGCTGCGGGGCCAGACGGCCCGGCACCCTGTCCGGGGAATGAAGCTGGTGACCCTGGGTCTGCTGGTCCGGACGGTAGAGAAGACCACCGACCTGACGGCGGCCCTCGAGGCCCGGGGCTTTGGCGGCTCTGTCCCCGAACTGAGGCTCCGAGCTCGTCCCTGGGACCTGGTGGCGCTGGGATTCGCCGTGGCCGCTTGTGCGGCGGCCTGGGTGTTTGCAGTATAGTGGGGTTATGGGCCGGAGCAAGCGCAACCCCTGGGACACCTTCTTTCTCATCGTCGCCGCCGTGGGCTTCTTCTTCTTCCTGTTCCAGCCCTGGTGGTCACACCAGGGTGTGAGGTACTTTCAGGCGTTCTTTGAGGCGTCGCTGGTGGGCGCCCTGGCCGACTGGTTCGCCGTGACGGCCCTGTTCCGGCGGCCCTTGGGCCTCCCCCTCCCCCACACCGACCTGCTGGTGCGCCGCAAGGACCAGCTGGTCCAGGCCCTCCCCCGGTTCCTGGGGAGCTTCCTGACCCCCGAGAAGCTCAACCCGGTGCTCCAGGAGGTCGATTGGGCCCGGTTGGCGGTGGAACACGTGGACCCCGCCGTCCTCGACCGGTTGGCTGCCGAGGCGACCACGGGCCTGGAGAACCTGCCTCAACGGGACGCCTGGGAGCAGAAGGCCGTGGACTTCATGGTCGACCTCGTCCACCGGGAGCTCTCCCGCCACCGGGAGGCCCTGGTGGGCCCCATCACCGAAATCATCAAGCGCCACGTGGGCTGGAAGCGGGTCTTCGTCCAGCGCCAGACCATCGACGAGGCCATCGAAGGGTTCCTCGACGAACTGGCAGAGGTCCGGGACCGCCCCGACCATGAACTGCGTCAGACCCTCATCGTGGCCTTCCGCAACGCCTGGCCCCGGATGGTCCGGCACTTCAAGCCATCGCAATGGACGGCGGAAACCTGGACCCGTCTGAAGAACGATCCGCCCTACGCCCAGGCCTTCAACAAAAAGACGGGGGAGCTGGCGGTGGCCCTCTGGGAGAAGGCGGGTCTCTCGACGGCCCTGACGGCGGCCCTGGAGTACGTGCTGGGCCAAACCGACGCCCGAAATCTAGCGGATCAGATCGAGTCGGCGGTCCGCAACGACCTGCAGTACATCCGGGTCAACGGAGCCCTGGTGGGCGGCCTGGCGGGGCTGCTTCTGGAGTTCCTGAAGCCGGCGGGCTGACAGGACGCGGGGAGGCCCGCCTCGGTCGAATCCCCTGCGCTTAGTGCGTCGCCCACGCAGGATCGCGGGCCATCCTTGCCATCTCCGCTCGCCTCGCGTCGATGTTCGCGAGGACGGAGGACGGACTCTCGTTGCCAAAGATCATGGCCGTCATGTCCTTGCCGATGTCCATCCATTGCGGATTGAGGTATTTGACCTGGGTCTGATAAGCCGTGGCCCGCACGGTGTACCGCTGGAAGACCGCCCGCACCTCTTCCGAAGCCTTGCCTTTTGCCCCTTGGTAGGGCAGCGTCAGGAAATCCGGCTGGTGGTCTACCAAGTACTGGAGATTTTCCGGCCGGGCCAGAAACGCGAAGTACTTCTTCGCCGCTTCCCCATTTTTGGACTTCGAATAGATGAATTTACTCGGCATCGCGGGGTTAACGCTGAGGATCTGGTTGTCGGCCAAAGGAATGACAAAAAACCCAAAGTCCGACGCCCGGGACTCGGGGTAGGCCGCTTCGATCTTCGACGGCAGCGACAGATTTCCCACGGTCATCGCATATTTTCCCGAGGCCATCGATTTCTCGGTGTCGGCATACGTATTGGAAGCGTAGCTGTTCCCAAAGTAACCCAAAGCGAAAAGTTCTCGCAGTTGACCCAACACGGTCAGCATGGTCTGGTTCTGCGCAAAGGTGGCCCGATGGTGGTTCAGTTTGGCGGCTAGACCAGGGCTGTCCTGTTCAAATTTTCCACCGAGCTCGGGGAACCAGAGAACGTGGTGCCAGCCATCGGAGAGACACTCGTAGAAGGGGACCACTCCCGAGCGAAGAATTCGGCCGCAGATCTCTCTCAATTGGGCATAGGTCTCGGGAACCGGCAATTTCAGTCTTTCAAAGATCTTCTTGTTGTAGACGATGCCCCAGCCCCCGGAAATATCGCCAAAGGGAAACCCGTACACTTTGCCGTTGACAGAGACTTGCGCCTTGGCCAGAGGGTCCAGCCGAGAAACCCATTCTTCGCGAGATAGATCGGTGCCGTTCTTCTCAATATCGAGAAGGCTGACGATGTCGAAATCTCCCGACTGATTTCCAAAGATGTCCGGCATTTCCGTCGTATAAAGTCTGACTTTCAGGAGCCTCTGGTATTGCTCGGAGGGAATAATTTCGTACTCGACTCGGATTCCCGTCTCCTGTTCGAACCGCTTTCCTAAGTCGAGCTCAGCTTTCTTGACCCAATCCTGACTCGACATATACGTCAGTGTATTCTGGCTGCGACGCGCCTGAGCCTCTGCAGGGATGGCGAGAAAACAAACGCTGAGAATGAGAAAACAAAAATGAGAGAAACGGCCCATGGGATCTCCCAGAAGTTGACGAAGCTTCCGTCTCACCCTACACTTTTTCTTCTAAGAGAAAAAGACCTGAGAGGCGGCCTGTGCGTTTCCGAATGCCGAAGACAATACAGGCGAATCTTTTTGTTGCCTATTCCCTCATTATTGGACTGTCCCTGGGGATCTTTGCCTTCGCGTTCTATTCGTGGGAAGGGAGCATTCTCAGAATTCGGGCTTTGGATTCCATGTCAGAAACGGCTATCAGCGTTTCTGAACAGCTGGAAGATGAAATCCGTACCCTCGACACCGTTTCGATGAATGTTCTCTACTCCGACGAGGTAAGGGACAAGTTCTTCACCGTGGCCCATTCGTCACCCGATTCCTTAGGCGGTTTGGCCGCTTCCCAGGGCCTCAATTCGCTGCTCTACGCGATCATAGGGCCGAATCACCTGGCCCAGCAGATCTATCTTTACGACGGCAATGGAGTCGTCTGCGGAGCCGGTGTGGACAACCGTGTCCGGGTCATCAAAGTGAGAGATTTACCTTGGTACGAGCAGGTCTTGGGTCTTGGCGGCGTCAAGTACGTCTCCGAGCCCTCCGCGAAGCCGGAACTCGCCAAATTTGCCACCTCGGACAGGTCCACTACCTACCTTTCTCTCTGCAGAGCTTTCCCCAACAAAGAGTCCGAGCCGGAGGGAATTCTCGAGGTGATCCAGTACTACGACGAGATCTTTGCCAAGACCGACAGCCTCACCAGCCGCAGGTCCGACAGCCTTACCATCCGCGTCTACGACGACCAAGGGAGGCGCGTCTATCCCACTGAAAAAGGGGCCCTTGAACTCGACAGCTATTACTTGAATGCCGGGAAAGAACGGGGCGCCTCGCCATCGGCGCTGCAGAATCCCATCACCCGCGTCCCGGAGCTGATCCGCGTCGCCCACTCCGAGTACACAGGCTGGTCTACCATGGCTATCGCAGACCAGCGCCAGGTCCTCAGACCGGTGTTCGACTTCCTGTTTCGGATGCTCTTCCTTCTCACCTTGGTGCTGGTGGGGGCCCTTCTGCTCTCGTTCATCGCCGCCAAGACAATCACCGTCCCCATCGCCCATTTCCGTGACGCCATCCGGGCGGCCAGGCTCGTCGAGGACGATTCAAGCCCGGCGATGGGTTTTTACCCTCAATTCGACGAAATTCGGGAGCTGAAAGCGGCTTTCGAGCACATGCGCCTCAACGTCCGCACGGCCCACGAG
>JAHFSN010000268.1 GCA_023265735.1 Spirochaetaceae bacterium
CCAGCCGCATCAACCAGGGCAAGTTCTACGCCCTTCCCCAGAGCCCCCAGCTCTACAAGCAGCTCCTCATGGTCAGCGGTTTCGACAAGTACTTCCAGATCGCCCGCTGCTACCGCGACGAGGACGCCCGGGGCGACCGCCAGCCCGAGTTCACCCAGATCGACATCGAGATGAGTTTCGTCACCGCCGAAGACATCTACCGGCTCATCGAAGGGCTCATGAAGAAGATCTTTGCCGACGCCCTCGGCCAGGACCTTCCAACTCCGTTCCCCCGGATTCCTTACGATGAGGCGATGGATCTCTACGGCTCCGACAAGCCCGAACTTCGGTTCGGGATGCCCATGCGCGATTTCTCGGTGTTCGTTCCGGGCAGCGGCTTCTCGGCGTTCGAGTCCGTCTTGGAAGCCGGTGGCATCGTGAAGGCCCTGGTGGTCAAAGGTGCCGCCGAGTACGCGAGCCGCAAGAAGATTGGGGAGTGGGAAGAAGCCGCCAAGGTGTACGGCGCCAAGGGGCTGGCCTCGATGAAGGTGATCGCCGGGCCCGACGGAAAACCGACCCTCGACACCGGCGTGGCTAAGTTCTTCGCCCCCGTCGGCGAGGGAATCCTGAGGGAACTCGAGGCCGTCGTCGGCGACGTCATCCTGCTCGTGGCCGGGCCGCCCAAGGTGGCCAACACCAGCCTGGGTGCCGTGCGCCTGAAGGCGGGCCGAGAACTGGGACTCGCCGCCCCGGGTACCTTCGCCTTTGCCTGGATCGTCGACTTCCCCATGTTCGAGTACAACGATGAAGAAGAAAAATGGGAGCCGGCCCACCACATGTTTACCATGCCCCAGGCCCGGTACCTGGACACCTTCGACACCGATCCCGGTCCCGTGAAGGGAGACCTCTACGACCTGGTCTGTAACGGCTTTGAATTGGCTTCGGGGTCGATCCGTATCCACGACCCCGCCATCCAGCAGCGGGTGTTTTCGACCGTGGGCTTCGACCCGGCCGAGGCCCAGCGTCGGTTTGGGTTCCTCCTCGACGCCTTCCAGTACGGGCCCCCGCCCCACGGGGGAATTGCCCCCGGGCTCGACCGGCTGGTCATGATTCTCAGCCAGCAGGACAGCATCCGGGAGGTCATCGCCTTCCCCAAGAACACGGTCGGAGCCAGTCCCATGGACGACAGCCCAACGGCCGTCGACGAAGGGCAGCTTCGGGACCTGGGCATCTCGCTGAACCCTCGAAAGTAAAATTTTCCCCGAAAGAGGGCCCTGGCGGGGCTGAGGCCCTGAGGATCTCCATTCCTGCATGGTAATATCCGCGTATGGACACCCAAACTCTGGCCCTGGCGCTCATCCTTGAGTTGGCTTCTGTCACCTGTATCGGGGCCTTGGTGGCCCTCCAGCGGCGGGACGCGGCGGTCACGAGTTGGGTTCTGGGGTTTCTCGGGACGACCCTGGGCTTCTTTCTGCTCCTGGTCAACGGCCGGGTTCCTTGGGTTTGCTTTCAGGTGGCCGGAAACGTCCTCATCGCTTCGGTGCAGTTTCTTCTCCTGATCGGCTTTGCCTACTTCACCGAACGGCCCCGGCCCTGGCGTCGAGTCGTCACCCTGCTGGTCCTTCTGATCGGGACCCAAATCGTCTTTTCGACGATTTGGCCCTTCTATCCCCTCCGGGCCTCGCTGGCGTCTCTGTTCTTCCTGGGGTTGACCCTGGACTTTCTCGTGCAGCTATCTCGAAACGGGAAATCGGTTTCCCCAAGGCTCAAGCGGCTCCTCTGGGGCGTGGGCGTGGCGTTCGTCCTGTTTCACGGGTTTCGAATCTGGGTCAGCTTGACGTCGTCGGCCCAAACCCTGATGTCCGATCCCTTCACGCCGACGACCCTCTTGGCGACCATGATCTTCGCGGTCTTCTGGGGAGGGGCACTCTTCGTCCTCGATAGCTCCCGGCTTCAGAAGGAGGCCCGGGACCACGCCCAGGACCTCCAAAGGCTCAACACCCTCAAGGACAGGGTCCTGGCCATGACGAGCCACGACCTGCGGGGCCCCCTGGGAAACCTGAGGATGCTCTGGGGCGAGCTTTCCGATCGGGTTCATACCGACGCCTGTGTGGAAATTGACGCCGAACTCTTCCGGGTGGTGGATAGGTCACTGGCGGGGACCTTGAGTCTGCTGGAGAATCTCTTTGCGTTTGCCGAGCACCAGGGCCACCGCATCGATCCAGACGCCCGGGCGGACCTCGTCCTCGTCGCCCACGACGTGCTGGAGCAGTGGGGACCTTCGGCCGCGACCAAGCAGGTGGAACTGGTTTCCGAGGCGGCTAGGCCCGTTCAGGTTCAGGCTCCGTTCGCTGCTGCGGTGGTGGTCCTGCGAAATGTGGTGGGAAACGCCGTGAAGTTCACCCCTTCGGGGGGCCGGGTGACCGTCAGGGTCTCTCAGGCCGAAGGGCGAGCGGCCCTCGAGGTGATCGATACGGGGATTGGGATGAGTCCGGAGCTGGTAGGGGAGCTGCTGCGCTGGGAGCAGCGAAGGTCCCGTCCCGGCACCGCAGGGGAACGGGGTTCGGGGTTCGGTCTCGTGCTCGTCCGCGAACTCGTCGAAAGCTGGGGAGGATCTGTGGAGATCGAATCCCAGCCTTCTCGAGGAACCACGGTCAGGATCACCTTTGTCCCGGTGTCCTGACCTGAAGAACCTAGGCCGAAGCCTGGGCGGGCTGGTCCACGCGCTTCACGAAACCGTCGACGATGGCGTTGGCGGTCTGGATCGCCTTCTCGGTGGCCTCCGGTCCCATCAGCGTGCCGCCGGCCGCAGCGAAGGTCACGTCGGTGATGCCGATGGCGTTCAGGTAGAAGGTGAAGGCGTTCTGGATGGTCCGCCGGGGATTCCCTTCCTCGTACACGCCGCCCGACGCGAAGATCACCAGGGCCTTATGGTTCTTCAAGGTACCCGAGGCCTTCCCCTGGGCATCGTACATGATGGTCCGGCCCGCCTGGAGGATGGCGTCGATGTAGGTCTTGACGACCCCGGGCTCCGACCAGTTGTGGGTGGGGAACGCGAAGACCACGTTCTGGACCCCGGCGATTTCGTCGATCAGGGTGTCAAACGGCTTGATGGCCTCGGCGTGGTCGCCCGAGAGGGCCTGACCCATGAAGCCCCGGAGCTGGTAAGCCGTCATGCTGGTCTCGTTGAAAACCGGGGGAGCGCTCTTCAGCAGGTCCCGGTGGATCACGGTGGTCTTGCCCTGGGCTTCCTTCAGGAAGCGGTCGAGAACCTTCTTGGTCACAGACTGGGAATTGGGAAGATAGGAAACGACAAGAGTCTTGCTCATCGAGAATTACCTCATAATATGTATTTGCAATATTTGCTAACGCATTAATTGCATATGCAAATATATACGAAGATTCCCTTGCATTGTCAAGTATCTTGTGGTATTTTTTGCTCATGGACACGCGCTGGTCGCAAGTTTGGGATTCCCTCGTGGCGACTCCTTTCGGTCTGTACTCGACCTGGGAGGAACGCCTTCAGTCCGCCTGTGGGGTTCCCGCCCTCCATTTCCACGTCCTCCAGACCCTGGCCACGGCGCCCGAGGGCCGTCTGCGGCTACAGGAGTTGGCCGAGGCCGTGCGCCACAGCCAAAGCGGCACCACCCGTTTGGTTGACCGGCTTGAAAAGGAAGGCTTGGTGGGACGGCACTCCTGCGAAGCCGACCGTCGGGTCACCTGGGCCATCCTGTCCGAGAAGGGGAAGGCCACGTACCAGAAGGCCCTGCCCGTCTGGGAATCCTTCCTGAACGACCACCTCCACAAGGGACTATCAACCGACGAGGCGGAAACGCTCCATCGTCTGCTCCTGAAGCTCCAGGGCACCCTGGCCCCCGGCGTGGAGTCCTGTCCCTCCCAGAGGACCCGGGAAACCGTCGCGTCTTGAAACCAGCCCAACCTTCGGGCTATTTTGAACCACCATGCCGTACACCACCGACGACCTCCGCATCGAGGCCCTGAAGCCGCTTCTGCCCCCGGCCATTCTCATGGAAGAGATTCCCCTCACCGAGAAGGACAGGCGCTTCGTCAGCACCACCCGGCAAGCGTGTGCCCAGATTATCGAGGGCACCGACGACAGGCTGCTGGTGATCGTCGGCCCCTGTTCCATCCACGATGTGAAGGCGGGTCGGGAGTACGCCGAAAGGTTGGCGGCCCAGCGGGAAAAGTACAAGGCGGACCTGGAGATCGTGATGCGGGTCTACTTCGAGAAGCCCCGGTCGCGGTCGGGCTGGAAGGG
>JAHFSN010000269.1 GCA_023265735.1 Spirochaetaceae bacterium
GTCGTAGGCAAAGTAGCCGTCTCCCAGCATCGAGGTGGTCAGACCAAACCGCATCGCGGGTTTGTCCGCGTCCCGGGCCGCGTCCATTTCCGCGCTGCGCTGGGCGTCGGTCAGCTGGCTCCACCTCCAGGGATTGTCGTTCATGGTCCGGGGCCGGCACACGATGGTGGTCACGTGGGGCGCCCTCGACCGGGTGGTCCAGGCCAGGTACCGGTGCAGGAAGTCCTCAAACTCGACCTTTCCGTCCAGAACGCGGTTGATCTCGTCTTCGGCCAGGGCCCCGTTCACCTGTTCCATTCCTGAAGCGGGAAGGTTCCAGTCGTTGACCATGACAATCTTCTGGGGAAACTCCCGGACCGTGGCCGCGGTCAAGACGTCGTCCGGACGCCAGCAGTCGTAGAAGACGCCGTCAAACTCCGCCTTTTCCAGAACCGCCGGCTTGATCTTCTGATACATGAACTGCAGAACGTCCTTTCGGTCGGTGTTCAGGCGGTACATCCCTGGCCAGGTGCTGATCCTCTGAGCGTGATCATCGCGCATCCAAAAATCCGAAGGAAAGGAGGAGTTGAGAGGGCCTTCGATCACGTCCGAATACGGCAGGACGATCAGCGACGGGTTGAGCTTCTTGAGGGCCAGGACGGCGTTTCGGACGGGGAGGTACGCCCGGTCCCGGCCGGGAGAGTCCCAATCGTTGTGGAAATCGTAGCCCGTGGTGCCAATGATCAGGTCGAGCTTGGAAAGGTACCTCTGAAAGTCGGCTTCCGTGGCCCAGGCCAGCTTGGAATCGTAGCAGTTGGCGATCCGGGGATACGGCGGAGAAAGGGCCGCAGCATCCTGAGAATAGGCCGGGGGCAAACCGCCAAATCCTCCCCCAACGAGAAACCCCATCACCAGCCCCGCCGCCCCTATCCGCATGGAAAGCCTCCCTCACCGCCCCGAGGCGGTCTTGAAGTCAGGATGCTCCTTGGCATCCGCGAGTGCAAGAGGACTCGGGAACACGTGATTCAGGTTCACCACCCGTTTGAACGTTTTCCGGACCTTCGTGCCTTTGGTCCGAGCCACGGAAGACACGGAAGGAAAGCCAAAAGAAGAGGGGTCTCACGCCAAGGCGCGAAGGACGCCAGGCCGTGCTCGGCGTTCAGACGGTTGGAGAGGCAGGAGAAGAACGGATTGGGCGGGAGTGTCGTCAACCACCACGGCGACCTCGTTTTCAGCGAGGAAAATGCCTGCGGATTATTGATATAGTCAAGTTAGTAGGTCGTGTTTATTGACAAACCGGGACGAGCCAGGGTAGACAGAGGCATGAACGTGACTCTCATTGGCGGAATTAGCCGCTTGGCCCCGCATTACACCCAGGCCGCGAAGGCCAGCGGGCACCGGCTGACGATCTTCACGCGCTACGAAAAGGGCATGGAGCTTCGGATGGGTTCGGCCGATGTGCTGGTGCTCTTCACCGACCACGTCAGCCATTCGGCCCGGGCCCACGCCCTCGACGTGGCCCGGTCGAAGGGCATCCTCCTCATCCAGGCCCATTCCTGCGGGATCAGCACGTGGAAGGCCTGCCTCCAGTCTTTAGTTCCCGCAGAGGCCCAGCTGGTCAGGGCATAGTCCATCTCGCTGATGGGCCAACGGAATATCGAGAAGGCCGAATTCTATGGTCTGGGGAGGAGGAGGGCCAGGGGTCCCCTCCTCTTCTTCAAGAGGCTCCAGCTTCTGGAAGCGTGGCGGGGGCTTCGCTTTGCTCGCCCTCGGGGCGGTGTACGAACAGGGGAATTCGTTTTAACATGGGTAAAGTTCGTTAGGAGCGCATCCCGTGAACACCATCCCGCAAGTCCTTCGAGACGTCCAAAACCGTTACCCCGAGTTGAACGCTCAGTATTTCCGTGAGACCCGGACGGGGCCGTTTGTGGCCCGAACGTTTGCGGAATTCTACCAGGACGCCCTGGATTTCGGGGCGGGGCTGCTGAGCCTGGGGTTGACCCGGAAGGAGCCCGTGGGACTTCTGGCCGACAACCGGCGGGAATGGACGGTGGCCGATATCGGAATCCAGTGTTGCGGCGCCGCCGACGTTCCCCGGGGCCGAGACGTCACCGACGCCGAGATCCAAATCATCTACGGAGTGACCCGATGCCGCCTCCTGGTGGTCGAGCGCGACGTGGAGCTGCGCCGGGTCCTGGGTCAGCGGAAGGATCTGGCCGCACTGTCGACGGTCATCGTCATGGAGGAGGGCTTCCCGGCCCTCGAAGTACAGGGGATCACGGTGTTGGGGTTCTCGCAGGTACTGGCCCTGGGCAAGGATTACCGAACCAAGCACCCGGACGTTGTCGAGTCCCTCATCGACCAGGGGCAGAGGGACGACGTGGCGACCATCATCTTCACGTCGGGCACCACGGGGCGGCCCAAGGGCGTTCCCCTCACCCAAGAGAACTACTTGCTCCACGTGTCGGGGGGCCGGGGCCGCATGAATACAGAACCGGGAAACATCTGGCTCACCATGCTGCCCGTCTGGCACTCCTTCGAGCGCATCGTCCAATACATTGCCCTGGGGAACGGCGTGGGCCTGGCCTACTCGAAGCCCGTGGGCGCCGTCATGATGAAGGACTTCGCGGAGATCCACCCGCACTACACGACGGCGGTTCCCCGGATCTGGGAATCGGTCTACAACACCATCCAAAAGAAGATGGACGCGGCCTCCGGGGTCAAGAGAGGCGTCTTCGGGTTCTTCGTGGCCGTGGGCGGCGCCTACGCCCGCCTCGACAACCTCTACCGAGGCCTCACCCCCCGTTTCCGGAAACGCTTTCGCCTCCTCGACAAGGCCGTGAGCGCCCTGCCTCGGCTAGCCCTCATGCCCCTCAACGCCCTGGGGCGGAACGTCATCCTCAAGCCCATCCGCGAGCTCTTCGGCACCCGGCTCAAGGCCGGGGTATCGGGCGGCGGGAGCCTGCAGAAGAAGGTCGACCTCTTCTTCGCCGCCTCGGGAATCTGCCTCATGGAGGGTTACGGGCTCACCGAGGCCGGCCCCGTCGTCGCCGTCCGCAACCTTTCGACCCTCGAGGCGGGCACCGTGGGCAAGGCCTTTCCTGGCATGGAAATCAAGCTCCTCGACGAGGACGGCAAGGAATGCGCCGCCGGGGAAATGGGCGTCATCCATTGCCGCGGCGCCCAGGTCATGAAGGGCTACTTCGACGACCCCGAGTCGACGGCGAAGGTCCTGTCCCCCGATGGCTGGCTCAACACCGGCGACCTGGGGGTGATGACCCACGACCGGGCCCTCAAGATCGTGGGACGGATAAAGGACACCATCGTCCTCTCGGACGGGGAGAACGTGGAGCCCGGCCCCATCGAGAAGCACCTGGCGTACTCGACGTATATCGACACGGCCGTGGTCGTGGGCCAGGACCGCAAGCACCTGGGGGCCCTCATCGTCCCCGATTTCACCAATCTGGCCGAGTATGCGAAGGCTAACGGCATCGCGTCCGACGGCGTCGAGGACCTTCTCACCAAACCCGCCATCAGGGCCCTCTACCGGAGAGAAATCGACGAGGCGATCAACCGGCCCAAGGGTTTCGAGCCCTTCGAACGCATCCACAACTTCACCCTCCTCACCAAGGTCTTCGAGGTTCCTCGGGAACTTTCGGCCAAGCAGGAGCTGAAGCGCAACGAGGTCAACAAGCTGTACGCCGAGTAGATTCGAGAGGTTTTCGAAAATTCATCCGTATGAAGTTTATCGCGCCTAACTCTTGACGTTCGTCCTTTTTCTGAGCATCATGATCATGTTAGCGGTCGCTAACAAAGGAAAGCTGTCATGACTGCTTGGCAAGGCTTCCTTCCCGGCCGGTGGACCGAGGAAGTGGATGTCCGCGACTTCATTCAAAAGAACTACACGCCCTACGAAGGAGCCGACGCGTTCCTCTCCGGGCCGACGGAAAAGACCCGTCGGCTCTGGGAGAAACTCTCCGGACTCCTGGCCGAAGAGCGGAAGAAAGGGGTCCTCGACGTCAGCGCCGACCGGCCCACGTCGATCACGGCCCACGGCCCCGGCTACATTGACCAAGACCTGGAAACCGTGGTGGGCCTCCAGACCGACGCGCCCCTGAAGCGGGCGATTTTCCCCAACGGCGGCCTGCGGATGGTCGAAACCGGCCTCGAAGCCTACGGGTTCTCGTTGGCCCCCGAGCTGAAAGAGATCTGGACCAAGTTTCGCAAGGACCACAACCAAGGCGTGTTCGACGCCTACACCCCTGAGATCCTGGCC
>JAHFSN010000270.1 GCA_023265735.1 Spirochaetaceae bacterium
GTTTACGGTCCCCTGGCCGCGGCCATCGAAGACGCCGACCTGCAGAAGGCCTTCCCCGACACCGGAAAGGGGGAACTTTTCCTTTGGGTCAGCCGTCACTGGCACCACATGAAGCGCGGCGGCACCGTCGAGGTCTCGGCTCGGGAGGCCGTCCTCGACTTCGGAACCCGGTTTGCCCACGACGCCGTCACCCGGTTTGGGTTCTTTCTCCAGAAGCTCGCCTCTTAGGTCCCCCCTTTCCTTTCCCGTGGGGGAAAGCTAGATTCTGACCCATGACCCCCTCCCCTTCCCAGAATCGCACCTCCACGGTGCTGGGCATTGCCCTGGCACTTTTTTTGGGGGCCCTGGACCAGACCATCGTGTCGGCGGCCCTACCTCGGATCGTCGGTGATCTGGGCGGCCTCGATCGATATACGTGGGTGACCACGGTCTATCTGCTCGTCTCCACCCTCCTCGTCCCCTTGTACGGAAAGCTCTCCGACATCGTCAACCGCAGGTCCCTCGAGCTGTTCAGCGTGGGCATCTTCCTGTTGGGGTCCTTGCTCTGCGGTGCGGCTGGCGAGTGGGGAACGTTGCCCGTCCTGGGTGACGGCATGACCCAGCTCATCGTCTTCCGGGGACTCCAGGGCGTGGGAGGTGCGGGGATCTTCGCCCTCGCCTTCATCCTCCTGAGCGACCTCTTTCCTCCCCGGGAGCGGGGTAAGGTCGGAGGAATCTTTGGGGCCATCTTTGGTCTCGCCTCGATTTTGGGGCCGCTCCTGGGAGGGTTCCTCGCCGACCAGGCCTCGGGTTGGCTGGCATCGGTGGCCGGCTGGCGCTGGGTGTTCTACGTAAACCTCCCCCTCGGCCTCGTCGCCCTCTGGTTCCTAGCAACCCGCATGCCGAACCTCCGCCCGAGCGACCCGTCCCGGGCCCTCGACCTGACTTCCGTGGCGCTGCTGGTGCTGGCGTTCTTTCCCCTGATCCTCGGGTTGCAGATCGACAAGGGCCAGCACCCGTGGACAAGCCTCGAGGTGGTGGGGCTTTTGGCCCTGGCTGCGGTGGGAATCGTCGTCTGGATTGTACACTCGCTGAAGTTCAGCCCCCACCCCATCCTCGACTTGAAGCTGTTTCGCAACCCCGTCTTCACCTGGGGTCTCGTCGCCGTGTTCTTTTTTGGGGCCGCGTTCCTCACGGTGCTGATCTTCTTGCCGCTGTACATGGTGGAAGTTCAAGGGGTGAGCGCCACCCAGGCCGGAGCCAGCGTCATTCCCCTCACCCTGGGCGTGGTGCTGGGGGCCGGCATCGGCGGTCCCTTGGCGACCCGGTGGGGACGCTACAAGTCCATCCTGACAACCGGGGCGGCCATCACCCTCCTGGGGGGCCTCTTGATCACGCTGCTGACCCTTGGCAGCCCGCTTTGGCTCATCCTGACGGCCATGGTGATCACCGGAATCGGCCTAGGGCCCGCGCAGTCCCTGTACGCCCTGGCCGTCCAGAACGCCGTCGATCCCCGGGAACTGGGGCAGGCCACCAGTCTCATCCAGTTCAGCCGCCAGATCGGATCCACCGTGGGCGCGGCCCTGGCCGGGGCCCTCTTCAGTGCGGCGGCGGCCACGTCGTTTGCGGCCCTGGGAACGGGCCACGACCGTCCGCTTTCTTCGGCCCAGTTTCGCCAGGGTCCCCAGGAGATCCGGGCCGAGTTTGCCCAGACCTTCGACAAGCTAGTCGACCGGACCGAAGATCTGTTCGACCTCCGGGGCGAGGAGGCCGCCGCCGCCCTCAAGAGCTTCCTCGCCGACCCCGACGTGCCCGTCCAGCTCAAGGACAAGCTTCAGAAGGGAACCCCCGCCATGCGAATGGAGGAGATCTTCCGCAAGCTTGAAGCCGACCTGGAAGTCATCGTGCTGGCCGGCGACCGCGTAGCCCTCCAAAAACTCTTCGCTTCAAAGGAAGGAGAGGGGTTGCCCGACGCGAGCCGCAAGGGAATCGAGGACATTGTGGGCCAGGGCCGGGCCGACCGGGTAGCCTCGATTCCGAAACTCAGGGCCCAGATGGAGAGCGGCATGGGCCACGCCATCGAAGGGGCCTCACTGGTGGCGAAGGCCGTGGTGAAGGCCCAGCTGGAAACGGCCGGCGAGGACGCGGCCAATACGGTCGTCGGCAAGCTTTCCCGGGCCTTCTCCGAGGCCCTCCGCCCGGTCTGGGGACTCACGGTGGTTCTGCTGGCCCTGCTGGTCGTGGCCACTGGCCTCCTGCCGGGCCGACCGCTTCACGGTCGAAACGGGGAACCCTCGCAAAAACCGGGGGATTGAGTCCCTTTCCCAGGGTCGTGGTAAGCTGAGTCCATGGTTAGGTTCCTGGCCCAGCGGAAGCATCTGCTCCTGATCCTCGTCTACCCGCTCGTGGTCTTCGGTTTCTTCTTCCTGAAACCGTTCAATACCGCTCCCCGGTTCTTCATGGAGTGGCCCGGGGTCGACGGGGCCATTCCCTTCTTGCCCTTCATGATTATCCCCTATTTCTTCTGGTACGCGGCCGTGGCGTTTCCGTTCTTCTGGCTGGGTTGGAGGGATGGGCCGGGGTTCATCAGGTACTGCTGGTTCATCTACGGGGCCATGTCGTCCACGTACATGCTCTACCTGCTCTTCCCCAACGGCCAAAACCTCCGCCCCAACCTCGAGGGCATGACCGGCTGGGCCGTCGAGGCCATCCGCTGGCTCTACAGCCACGACGCCCCCCGCAACGTGAACCCCAGCCTGCATGTCATCGACACCATGGCCGTGTGGTTCGCCCTCGGCCGGGACCGCTTCTTAGGGCGGCCCTGGTTTCAGGTCGTCCTGGCGTTGGTCTGCCTGGCCATCATCGCCTCGACGGTCTTCGTGAAACAGCATTCCCTCGTGGATGTGGTGGGGGGCGCGGCCTGGTCCGGGGTCTGGTACGCCCTTATCTATTCCCGCCGGTCGCCTTTCTTTCGCCCCTCAACGCCTTGATCTGGTCCCGGTACCAGAAGTAGCTGGGCTTGGGCCTTCTCTCGCCCGTGGCAAAATCGACGTACACCAGGCCAAAACGTTTCGAGTACCCCTCGGCCCATTCGAAGTTGTCGAGGAGGGACCAGGCCATGTAGCCCTTCACCGGCACCCCCTGGGCTAAGGCTCTGGCCAAGGCCCTCAGGTGCTGGTCGAGGTAGACGATGCGCCGATGGTCTTCGAAGTCGTTCAGGCAAAGACCATTCTCGGTGATGTAGATGGGCAGTGGGCCGTACTTCTGCCGGATTCGGACCAGGGACCTCGTGAACCCTTCGGGGGTCAAGGGCCAGCCGATGTCCGATTTCTCCCAGCCCATATCGACCGGAGCGCTCTCCATCAGTCCCCCCGCCGGAGACACTTCGTGACGATTCACGCTGGCGCAGTAGTAGTTCACCCCGACAAAATCCAGGGGCTGCTGGATGGCGGCCGAGTCACCGGCGACGAGAGGCGGCCGAATTCCCCGGCCCGCGAACCAGCCTTCCAGCGGCTCGGGGTAGGAGCCAAAACAGATAGGGTCGAGGAACCAGTCCCAGGACCACTGGATGTTCCTGAGGCAGGCTTCTTTGTCGGCCTCCGATTCGGTGTACGGGTCGGCCCAGGTGACGTTGGGGGCGATGCCGATGGTCCCCAAGGTCAGCCCCTGGGACACCAGTTCCCGGAACCGGGTGACGGCCCGGCCGTGGGCCACCAACAGGTGGTGGGCGCAGGCCACCGCCGCGGTCAGGTTAGTCTTGCCCGGGGCGTGGACTCCCTGATAGTTTCCGACGAACGAGGCGCAGAACGGCTCATTGAAGGTGATCCAAAGGTCGATTTTCCCCGAGAATTCGCGGAACAGGAGTTCGGCAAACTCGACGAAGGCCTCGATGGTCTTCCGGTTCTCCCAGCCGCCCTGGTCCTGGAGGGCCTGGGGGAGGTCCCAGTGGTAGAGGGTGCACATGGGGCTGATCCCTTCGGCCAGAAGGGCGTCGACGAGCCGATGGTAGTAGTCCAGGCCCGGCCGGTTCACCTGGCCCCGGCCCAGGGGCAACACCCGGGGCCACGAAACCGAGAAGCGGTAGACCTGGGCCCCTAATTCCTTCAAAAGGCCCACGTCTTCCGAATAGCGATGGTAGCTGTCGCAGGCCTGGTCTCCCCGGTCACCTCCGAACACGCGGCCGGGTTGCCGGCAAAAGGTGTCCCAGATGGAGGGGCCTTTGCCGTCGGCGTCC
>JAHFSN010000271.1 GCA_023265735.1 Spirochaetaceae bacterium
TTCCGTGCACCCTGTGGTCCGTCTGGATCGCCGACTTCGAGACCGTGTCCCACCGGCACGGCGGCGACTTGGGCCGCTTCGGGGAGCTGTTCCTGCGGACCGTCCAGCAGGTGACCGACCGCCGGGGCGGCGGCCGGGCCCTGGTCATCGCCCAGGACCAGGTGGCCGTCCTCGGGGGGCCGCGGCTGGAGTCGGACCTCTTCTCCCAGGAACTGAAGGCCACCCTGGAGCGTTACCTGAGCGTGAAGATCGTGCTGCGCTCGTCGGCGCCCGTGACCTCGCTCGCGGACCTGGCCGACGCCTGGAAGGCGGCCAATACGGGCCGCCCGTCGACCAGCCGCATCGTCCTGCAAACCCTCCGCTACCTGAGGGAGAACTTCACCACGCCCACCATCTCCCTGGAGCTCCTGGCCCAGCACGCGGGGGTGAGCCGCAACCACCTGTCGTACGAGTTTGCCCGGGAAACCGGACAGACCATCACCGACCACGTGGCCAAGCTGCGGATCGAGGCCGCCTGTCAGTACCTAGCCACCACGACGCTCAAGGTCTACGAGATCGCCGAGAAGGTGGGGTACCCCAACGTCGAGCATTTCTGCCGCGTTTTCCGGAAGGTCGTGGGGACGAGCCCGGCCCGGTGGGCCTCGGAATCTTCGTCGGTATTTCGGGATATCCGACAATAAACCGGAATTCCCGTCATTTACGGCCCCCAAAACCGGGTCGACACTGACTCATCTTACGAAACCCTTGGAGGTGGAGATGAAAAAAACACTTGCTGTCTTGGCGAGTCTGGTGCTGCTGGCGGGAGTCGCCGGTGCCCAGGCCAAGACAACGATCAAGCTGGGAGACAACCTGCCGGACCGGACGAGCGGCATGGGCCTGGTCTTCGACACGATCAACGCTGAGTTCAAGGCGGCCAACCCCGGCGTCGATATCGCGGTGGAAAGCTACCCCGACCAGCCCTGGCAGGAGAAGGTCAAGATCTACGTCGCGGCCAACCAACTGCCCGACATCAACAAGTACTGGAGCTTCCCCGGCATGTTCAAGCCGCTGATCGACTCCAAACTGGTCCAGCCCCTCGACAAGCCCTACTTCGACAAGCTCGGCTACATGCCCGGGGCCCTCGAATCCAACGTCTTCGGCGGCAAGCTGTACGGCGTGCCCCTGACGGCCGATGGCTGGGTGGTGTACTACAACAAGAAGCTCTTCAAGGACGCCGGCGTGGCCGTTCCGACCACCTACGAAGACCTGGTGGCCTCGGCCGCCAAGTTCCGGGCCAAGGGCATCATTCCCATGGTCACCGACGGCAAGGATCAGTGGCCCCTGGTCATCACCTGGGACAACCTGACCGAGCGCGTCTCCGGCGACTACGGTCTGATCCAGAAGGCCTTCGACCGCAAGATCAAGTTTACCCAGCCCGAGTTCGTCCAGGGCGCCAAGCTCCTCCAGCAGCTGGTCAAGTCGGGCGTGTTCGCCGACGACCTGCTGGTCTCCGACTACGGCGCCTCCCGCAACCTCTTTGGTCAGGGCCGGGCCGCCATGTACGTCATGGGCACCTGGGAAGTGGGACTGGCGGCCGACGCCAATTTCAGCCAGGAGTTCCGGGACAACGTCGACGCCTTCAAGTTCCCCGTTCTCAAGAGCGGCAAGGGCAAGGCCGACGACTTCATGGCCTGGTTCGGCGGCAACATCTTCGTGAACGCCACCGGCAAGAACGCCGCCCTGGGCGTGAAGTACCTTCAGTACCTCGGCCAGCGCTGGCCCGGTCTCGCCTGGGAGAAGCAGGCTGGCTACCCGGCCCAGAAGGTCACTCCCCGGGATTCCGACACCGTTCTGGCCAAGACCCTGCTGAAGATCGGCTCGGAAGCCAAGCAGACTTCGGGCGGACCGCCCAGTACCGACCGGTCCAACGCCGAGTTCAAGGACGCCATCCAGAAGGCGGCCGGAGAACTCTGCGCGGGGATCATCACCCCCGAGCAGTTCTGCGCCAAGATTGACGCGGCGGCCGACAAGGCAGCCAAGAAGTAACCGAACGCTGGGATACCCGCGAGGGGGCGAAGGGCTGGACCCGACGCCCCCTCTTTTTGCGGGCAAGGAAATGTCTTCATGAAGAAACTGTTCAACAACCGGGCCGTCACGGCGGCCCTCGTCGTGCCCGGCATCGCCGTGATGGTCTTCGCCATGATCATCCCCATCGGCTTCAGCCTCTATTACAGCCTCACCGACTGGGCCGGCATCGGCACCTTTCACATGGTCGGCACCCAGAATTATCTCGAGATCCTCACCCAGGATTCGACCTTCTGGCGGTCCCTGGGCAACGTCGGCATCCTGATTTTTATTACCGTCTTCATCCAGAACCCCCTGGCATTCATTTTGGCCGCGGTGCTGGCCAAGGTGTCGACGAGGTTGTCGCGGTGGCTGCGCACCCTCTACTTCATCCCCGCCGTCCTGTCGGTGGTGGTGGTCACCGCCCTGTGGGTCAACATCATGAACCCGTCGTTCGGCATCCTCAACAAGGTGCTGAGCCTGTTTACGGGGATGCCGGTGATGACGTCGTGGCTGGGCAACCCCGCCACCGCCCTGGGGGCCGTCATCTGGATCATCGTGTGGCAGGGCTTCGGGTGGGCGCTCCTGTTCTTCTACACGGGGCTGATGACCGTGCCGGTGGAGATCCAGGAGGCCGCCATCATCGATGGGGCCAACCGGTGGACCACCTACACCAGGGTCGTCCTTCCCATCATGTTCCCCATCATTTCGGCGGTGGTCGTCATCGACGTCATCTCGTCCATGAAGCAGATGGAGCTCATCTTCCTCTCGACGGGAGGAGGCCCGGGTGACCTCACCCAGTTCACGGCTGTCTACCTCTACCAGAAGGCCTTCGTGGCCAGCCAGTACGGCTACGGCAACGCCCTGTCCATTTTGTTCGTGGTGGTGTCGGTGGGCCTGACCCTGATCGTCCAGAGGTTCTTCCGGACCGAAGGAGAGGTGCAATGACCTTTCGTTCCGTCCGGCGGGGCATCCTCTACGCGTTCCTGGCCGTCTTGGCCTTGGCCCAGGTGTTTCCCCTCCTCTGGGTCTTCAACTACTCCATCCAGAAGACCGGCGACCTCTTCGGCCCGGCGTTCCTGACCTTCCCCACCAACCCGGTGTGGCACAACTACGTGAGGGCCTTTATCGACGGCCGGATTCCCCTCTACGCCCTCAACAGCCTCATCATCGTCACGGTGGCGGTGGCGGCCACGACCGTCCTCTCGTTCTGCCTGGCGTACGCCTGCACCCGGATGGTCTGGAAGGGCCGCAAGGTGGTCCTGGGGTTCGTGGGCCTGGGCCTCGTCATCCCCATCCACGTGACCCTGCTGCCCAACTTCGTGTGGTTCGGAATGTTCCACCTCATCAACACCCATCTGGGGCTGATCATTCCCTACACGGCGTTCCAGATCAGCTTCAGCACCCTGGTCATCGCGGCCCAGCTGCAGAGCATCCCGGCGGCCATGGAGGAGTCGGCGTTCATGGACGGAGCCCGGTACCGAACCATCCTGCCCCGGATCATCGCGCCCCTGGCGGCCCCGGCGGTGGTGACGGCCATGATCAGTTCCTTCCTGTCGGACTGGAACGAGTTCATCATGGCCAACACCTACCTGTCGTCGGAGGAGCTGCGGACCCTGCCGTTCTCCATCATCCGGTTCCAGGGTCAGTATGCGTCGGACTACGCGGTGCAGTTTGCCTGCATGGTTCTGGCGGCCATCCCGGCTCTGATCATCTTTTTCCTTTTCAGCCGCCAAATTATGGCCGGCGTGAGCACCGGCGCGGTGAAAGGCTGAGGCTTGGATCTCGCCGTTCTGGCGTCGTCTCGTGGCGCTGGCCGTCCTCGTCGTACACACAGTACGACTGCGGGGTCCAGCATCACTCGACTTAGCCAGAACGACGATCTCCTGCGCCTCGATCTCCACGGGCTTGGCTTCGCTCGCCTTCTGGTGGGTGAGTCGATGTTCTTCCCTGTGGCTTGGTTTTAGTTCGACGCTTGGAGAAGGGTACCAGGACGGTACGCTTTCAAGGAGTTTTCATGTCTGTTTCTACATCAGGGCATTGGATCGACGGCGGGGAGGTGTCCTCGCCGGTCACTTTTGACGTCCTCGACCCGGCCACGGGGGACGTGGTGGCCCGGGCGGCCCGGGGCGGAGCCCCCGAGGTTGACGCGGCCATCCGGTCGGCCCGG
>JAHFSN010000272.1 GCA_023265735.1 Spirochaetaceae bacterium
CATCGGGGACGTGAACGCCCGGTTTGTCCGGGAGTTCCTGGCCGGGGAGGGCATAGGCGTGGAGGCCGAGGACCTCGGCGGGTTCGAGGGGCGGGTCATCCACTTTCATACGGACTCCTTCTTCGTTTGGAACCGCAAGATCAAGAGTGCGTCGGCGACCCAGCACGTGGTGCGCGAAGAGGATTTGGTCCGGCGGCACATCAATACCCTCGTGGGCACGGAAGGCGACGTCACCCTCTTCTAGCGGGGCTTGGATCTCGGCTCAAGCCGCTATCGCGTCTTGAGCCTGGGAGTTTTGGGGCTGACCCCAAAACTCCAGGACTTGGCCGCAGGCCAATGTCCGTGCACTCCCTCGACTTTGCCAAAATGACGATCTCCTTCGCCCAGAACTGCACGGGCATCGCGGGGATTCGCCGATGGCGAACCCCTGCTCGCCATCGGGATCAAGCTTCGTGGGCTTCGCTTCGCTCGCCTTTGATATCGGCTTCGAGGGTTTCGGGGGCGGGTTCGGTGGGCTCTTCGGTCTTGTAGGTGTTGATGTTCTCGAGGAGGGACCTGATGCTCTGGCGGCTCACGCTGGCGGACTCGTGGAGCCCGGTCATCAGCCGAAGGATCTCCTGGGAGCCCGACTCAATTTCCTTGATCGACGTGAGGATCTCATCGGACTGGGCGGCGGCCCCCAAAGACGACTGGACTATGCTCGCCGACGAACGGGCGTTTTCACCCGCCTGGGCCTTCACGTTCTCGGCAATGGACCGTAGCTCTTCGAGGACAACCATGGTCCTCGCGCCAAAGGTCACCATATCGTTGAGCTGATCGCCAAGGGCGCCGAAGTGGGCGACGATCTTCTCGATTCCGTTCCGAATCTGGCCGAAGGTCTCCCGGCTCTCGGTGCTGATGCCGCCGACCTGGCGGATGTTGGCCACCATCGACTCGATCCGCTTCGCCATTTCGGACACGTTCTCTTGGCTCTTCTCCGACAGGGACCGGATCTCCTCGGCCACCACCGAAAACCCCTTTCCGAAGTCCCCCGCGTGGGCACTTTCGATGGACGCGTTCAACGAGAGAATATTGGTTTGCGCCGCGACCTCCCGGATCAGCTGGAGAAAGTCGAAGAACATGTCCACGTCTTCCACGACCGCCTCGATCAGGGAGTTGGTGCTGTCGAGGTTGTCCCACCCCTTGGCCGTCAGCTGACCGAGAAGCACCCCATCGTCCCTCTTCACGCGCGATTCGTCCCCGAGGGAATGCAGGCGCGTTTCCAGGGCTTTGACTTCACTGACCGTCCTGTCGACGAGGTCGGACTGCCTTCCAATGAGTTCGGCGAGGCTTTGGGATTCCTTCTGAACGGCTCCGGCCTTGGCGGTGTTGTCTTCGAGCGATTGATGCATCTGGGTGATCTGCCCGGTCATCGACACCAGGTTGTGGTGAATCTGATCGAGGGCCGCCGTCGATTCCTGTTCCGTCGCGGCCAGGGAGTCGTTGACGCTGTTCGTGGAAGCGGCCGCGTCCCGGGCCTGGGTGATGAACGTCCCGACGTTATCGAACAGCGCGTTGAGGCCTCGGCCGAGGCGGCCAATCTCATCGCTGCTGCGGTCGTCGGAGCGTCCCACGAGGTTTCTTTGGGTGGAGTCGGCCATCAGGGCTTCCATGCGCCTCACCCGGGCGGTGAACCGGGTCGAGAACGAGAGGCCGATCAAGAGGTTGAGGGCAATGATGACCAGCGATCCCACGGTAATGAGGATGAAGAAGAAGACGGCCGCGCTGCCCGACTCGTCGAAGAGCTGGCCGCTGAGGGTGTCGATGAGGGGAAACACGGCCCCCTCCAGGGCGAAGGTTCCCGATTGGATCTCGTCGATCTGGCCATCGAGCTGGTACACCAGGGGCATGAGGGCCGGTTTGTGGAGGGCCGCTTCGTGGCGGATCAGGTAGAGTCCCCGGGACGAAAGGCCCGCTGCGTCCGTCTTGGCCGACAGCTGGTCCACATGGTCTTTCACCGTCCCGAGGCTGTCGAGGTAGCTCTTGGACGTGGTGACGATGCTGGCGAATGTCGCCTGGTAGCTGGGACTCATCTGCTTGAGTTCCGGACTGGCCTGGATGGCCTGCAGAGCGTCCGTAACGGTACTTCCCGCGTCGAGGAGATCCTTCTCCAGCCGGCCGAGTTTGTTGTCCGAGATGAGGACCGCCCGGGCTTCGAGGGTGAGATTGTAGACCGCCGATTGAAGGTCCACAAAATCTCTCTGCATCTGGGAGAAGCTGTTGTTCCGAAAGGTCGTCCAGAGGAGCAGCCCCTGCAGGACGGCGAAGAGGGTGATGATCGAGAGGACGAGCAGGTTGATCTTGCGCGCGATGGTCATTCAAGGGTCTCCCCGACAAAAAAGCCCCCCGAGGAGGGGGGCTTGGTCGTCAAGTATCGTGGATTAGTACAGAACGTTCTTGGCAGCGGTGGTGTCGATGTTGTCTTTGTTCACCAAGAGGAAGCCCGTGTCGACGTAGGCCGCCACTTTCTTCTTGGCAATGGCCGCATCGTAGGCGGTCTGGACGCCCTGGAAGCCCATGTTGTAGGAGCTCTGGACGCAGATGGCCTGGATGGTTCCGTCCTTGACGAAGTTCTGGAGAACTCCGTTTCCGTCGAAGCCGATGGCGACCAGCTTGCCAGCCAGACCGGCCTGGGCGATGGCCCGGCCCATGCCCACAGCGGAGGGCTCATTGGCGCCGAAGAAACCGACGAGGTCGGGGTTAGCGGCCAGGGTGTTGGTGACCTGGTTGAGGGCGGTGACTTGGTCAGAGTTGGAGTACTGGGTCGACACGATGGTGAACTTCGAGTTGGCAGCGATGTAGTCCTTGAAGCCACCCACGCGGCCCACTTCCGATCCAACACCGGCAACGTAGGACTCGACGGCGATCTTCCCGCTGGTGATTCCCTTGGCGGACAGACGAGCAATCATGTCCTTGGCGCAGGCTTCGCCGGCGGACTTGTTGTCGGTGGCCAGGAACGAAACGTAGTTGGACTTGTCACCCTCGAGCAGCGAGTCAATGATGATGACCTTGATGCCCGCATCCTTGGCCTTCTTCACGACGGGAATCAGGGCCTTGGTGTCGGACGGGGCGAGAACAATGGCCTTGACTCCGCGGTCAATGGCATTTTCGACGATGTTGATTTCTTCGTTGACGTTCGACTCGGATTGGGGTCCGAGGAAGGTCATCGAGAGCTTCTTGGTCGTCTTCTTCAGGTCCTTGGTCGCGTCAGAAGCCCCAGTCTGGACGTTCTGCCAGAAGCTGGAGTTTCCGGTCTTGACGATAACGGCAATTTCCTGGGCGGAAATCCCACCAATCAGGAAGGCGAACGCCACGGCGAACAGTACTGCTTTTTTCATTGAAAAAGCCTCCTTGGAACTCTTTTCCTCCCCCTAAGCCAGGGGAGGCTTTACTTACACTTTTCTCCGCTTGGGGCGGTTGCGGATCTGGTCCACGGCGACGGCCAGGATGACCACCGAACCGATGACGATCTGCTGGGCGAAGTAGTTCGCTCCCATCATGGTGAGACCCGTGCTCAGGACGCCGATGATGAACGAGCCAATCACGGTGCCGCCCACGGTGCCGACGCCGCCCATGAGGCTCGTGCCGCCGATGACCGACGAGGCGATGGCGTTCATCTCGTACCCGATGCCGCCATTGGGCTGGGAAGTCACCATGCGGGAGGCCAGAAGGACGCCGACGACGCCGGCAAGAAATCCGCAGATGACGTAGGTGTAGATCTTGTAGCGGTTGACCTTGATACCCGACAGACGGGCCGCCTCTTCGTTGGAACCAATGGCGTAGGCGTACCGGCCGACCCTGGTGAGCTGCAGAAGGAACCAGAACACCACGACCATGAGGATCATGATGATGACGATGTAGGAAATGCCGGGGAACACCGTGATGATGCCGTCGTCTCCCGGCTGGGTGACCTTGAAGAGGGTGTTGTTGGCCAGGTTGCCAAAATCGTCGGGGGCGGGGCTTGAGTTGGCGTTGGTGATGGTGAGGACCAGTCCTCGGAGAATCATCATGCTTCCCAGGGTCGCGATGAACGGGGGGAGCCGGAGGCGCGTGATCAGCAGCCCGTTTCCGAGTCCGCAGAGGGCCCCGATCGTCACCCCCAGGAGCATGGCGATCCAGCTGGGGACGCCGGAATTGGCAATCATGACCGCGGCCGTGCCCGCCAGG
>JAHFSN010000013.1 GCA_023265735.1 Spirochaetaceae bacterium
CTGGCCAATGATGTGCTGCTTCCTCAGGGGGCCATCACCTTCAACCGCGTCTACCGAGAACTGATCTTCTCGACGCCCGAGCTGGAGCTCGGCTCGTATTCGGTGAAATTCTACAAGAAATTTTTCCTGGTCACGGGAAAAGTCGAGGGTCGGAAGGTGTACGGGATCAGCCTCCTCGACAGGACAGCTCGGGACGATCGGCAGCTCATCACGGCCAAAACGGCGCAGCTCGTGCAGAATCCCACTGTCCCAGGGGTGCTGACCTTGCGATTTGACGATGTCGTGGGTATCGTCCCGGATTCCCGGCGGGCCGGAACCTTCGACTTCTATACGGCCAAGCACCTGGACTACAACATCGTCTTGAGGGACCTGGTCCCCTCGGCGCCGACCCTGGGGCCCAAGGAAATGCGCTCGTTTGACCTGGCAAGGCAGATTGCCTCCAAGGAGGCCGAGGTGGCCCGGGCCCAAGGGGATCTTCAGAGTCTGATCCGGCAGCAGGAGGGTCGTCTGAGGACCCTGTGGTGGCTGCAAGGAGTGTCGGACCCGGCTGCCCGGGCCCGGGCCAAGTCGCTGGTGGGCCAGCTGGCCGAACTGAAGTCCAGGGACTTGAGCGACAGGGTTCTCTCCAGCTGGAAGACCGAGTTCTACCAGAAGTTTTCGATCCCTCTTGCGTGCTTGTGCTTTGTGTTTCTGGCCTATCCCTTGGCGGTGCTCCTCCAGCGTTGGGGGCTGACCGGCATCGTCGCCGTGGGGCTGTTGGCCGCTGTGGCGTACTGGGCCCTCCTCCTCCTGGCCCGAACCTTGGCCCTGGAATGGAACTGGTGGCCCGAATTGGCGCTCTTTCTGCCGAACCTGCTGATTGTTGGTGCGGGCATCCCGCTCTTGGGGAGGCTGCGCCGATGAGCCGGCTCACGCGCTACCTCCTCGGCCAGTTTTCCTTTCTCTTTGGGCTCGCGCTGGTCTTCTTCACCGTCAGCATCATCCTCTCCGACCTGCTGATCAACCTGTCGAAACTGGCCCCCTTGGGGGTGGGGCTCGACAAAATTCTGCTTTTGTCGTTGCTCTTTGTGCCCCAATCGGTTTCTTGGTCCCTGTCGCCGGCGCTTCTCTTCGCCGTGGCTTTTGTGCTGGGAAATCTCTACTCGCACAATGAACTGGTGGTGGTCTTTGGCTCGGGAATCAGTCTGAGGCAGTTTACGGCGCCACTGTTTCTCATTGGGGTCGTGGCGAGCCTCTTCCTCTTCTTCTGGAATGACCGAGGAGTGATCGGGGCCGAATCCCAGCGGCAGGAACTGAACCGGTCTCTCCAGGGACTGTCGAACAAAAACAATTCCAACGTCGCCTTCCTCTCGGATGGCGGCAAGCTTCTCTACTCCGCGGCGTTCTATAACGACCAGACACGCTCCCTTACCGGGGTCGTCCTGGTGAAGAAGGACGAAACCGGCACCTTCCTCTGGAGGCTCGACGCCGACTGGGCCGATTGGACCCAGGACCGCTGGCTGTTTCACAAGGTGAAGACCTACACGTCCGAGGAGCCTACCATGGGCTACCGTTACGACGACCAGTGGTCCGATCCTCAGATTGCCGATCCCCCCGAGTCCTTCCAAAAGAAGAACATCGAAATGAACGAGCTGACCTTTGGCCAGGCTCTGGCCTACGTCCAAACCCTTAAGAAGGCGGGGCTCCCCAGCGCGGAGCCCGAGACCGATACGTACCAAAGGATTTCTTTCTCTTTCTCCCCCTTTGTGGTAATCTGGATTTCCGCCGCCCTGGGAGGCCGCTTCCGCAAGAATGTTCTGCTCATGAGCCTGCTCGTGAGCCTCCTGGTTTCCGCGTCCTACATCATCCTCCAGATGGTATTTGGCCTCCTTTCCAAGACGGATCTCGTGCCTCCCTGGATGGGAGCCGGAACAGGGGTGCTGGTCGGTTCGCTGGCCGGGGCGGTCCTGTTTTCTCGAGCAAAGACCTGAGGAGGTAGGATGCTCCGCATTGACCACAACGACCCGAATTCTCGGGCCAGGACCGGCACCCTGAGTCTTCCCCATGGGGATGTTCCTCTTCCGTCCTTCATGCCCGTCGGGACCAACGCCAGCGTCAAGGCGCTGCACCATTCCACGGTCGAGGCCATGGGCACCCGGCTCATCCTGGCCAACACCTACCATCTCTACCTGCGGCCGGGCATCGACGTTCTCCGGGCGGCCGGGGGGCTCCACGCCTTCAGCGGCTGGAAGCACAACATCCTGACCGATTCGGGGGGGTTCCAGATCTTCTCGCTGGCGCCGTTCCGAAAGATCCTCCCCGAGGGGGTGAAGTTCCGGTCCCACATCGACGGGAGCTACCATCTGCTCACCCCCGAATCCGTGGTCGAACTCCAGGAGACCTTTGGGAGCGACATCCTCATGCCCCTCGACGTCTGCACCGGTCCAGAATCCAGCCGCCAGGACGCCGAAAAGGCCTTGGCCACGACTAACCAGTGGCTGAGCCGGACCGTGGCCCGCTGGAAGGCCCGGCGCGACGGCTACGACGGCCGGCTCTTCGGCATCATCCAGGGGCAGTTTCACGCGGACCTGCGCCGGGCCGCCACCGAGCAGGTGCTCGAAGCCGACACCCCGGGGATCGCCCTGGGCGGGCTTTCTGTGGGAGAAACCTTTCCCGTCTACGAGGACATGCTGGGCGTCGTGGCGCCCCTCTTGCCCGAAGGCAAACCCCGGTACGTCATGGGCATCGGCACGCCGGACTATATCCTGACGGCCATCGAGCACGGCATCGACCTCTTCGATTGCGTGTACCCGACAAGGATTGCCCGCAACGGGTCGGTCTTTACCCCCGACGGGCTCCTCGACTTGACCAAGGCGAGATTCGAGAAAGACTTCGCCCCCATCCAGGAGGGGTGTTCGTGCCACGCCTGTACGACGTACTCCCGGGCCTACCTTCGCCAGATGTTCAAGTGCTCGGAGATTCTCGGCCCCATGCTGGCCACCGAGCACAACCTCCTGTTTCTTCACAATTTCCTGAACGACACCCGGCGGGCCATCCGAGAAGACCGGTTCCTCGAGTTCAAGCGGTCCTTCCTGGGACGATTTGGAGGAAAAGCCCGTGGCTGATACGGCCATCGTGGGGGCCGCCACCTTTGCGTCGCGGCTGCTGGGGTTCGTCCGCAACGCCGTCGTCGGCGCGCTCTTTGGCCAGAGCTGGAAGGCCGACGTGCTCAATGCCGTGTTCAGCATTCCCATGAACCTCCGCAAGATGGTGGCCGAAGGGGCCTTCTCGACGGCCTTCATCCCCGTCCTTTCCAAGACCGTCGAAGAGGACCCCACCGGCGCCCGGAGCCGCCAGCTGGTCCGGGCCCTGTTTTCCCTCCAGGTGGTGGTCCTGGTTCCCTTCACCGTTTTGGCCATCGTTTTTGCGCCCCAGATTGTGGCCGTCTTGGCTCCCTTCGGCTCTGTCGAGAAGCAAACGCTGGCCGTGGACCTGTTCCGGTGGTTCATCAATTTTCTTTTTCTCGTCAGTCTGAGCGCCGTCCTTATGGGTGTCGAGAATACCCACCAGAAATTCCTGATCCCGGCCGTGAGCCCTATTCTGTTCTCGGTGGCCGTGATCGGGTCGCTGGTGCTGCTCTTTCCGACCATGGACGTGTACGCCCAGGTTCCCGGGGTGCTCCTGGGAGGACTTCTCCCCATCCTCATGCAGTGGTTTGGGTTTCGAAAACTCGGATACTCCATGGTGCCGCTGGTTCGTTTCTGGACGCCCGACCTCAAGGAGACGGTCCGAAAGTGGGGCCCGGCGCTCATGATCAGCGGAATTTCCCTGGTCAACCAGCAGGTTTCAGTGACCCTGGCCGCCACGTTGCCCGAGGGCAGCGTTTCGGCCCTGACCAACGCCATCACGTTCTGGCAGCTTCCGGCTGGCGTCCTGTCGGCCTCGGTGATCACCGTCTACTTTCCGCGGATGAGCCGGCAGGTGGCCCGCAAGGACTGGGACTCCGCCTCGTCCACGATGGTCCAGGGATTGGAGCTGCAGGCGCTTCTCCTTGTCCCGGCGGGCCTCCTGATGGCCCTGTTCTCCGAACCCATCATCGCGATAGCCTTCCAGCGGGGCCAGTTCACCTACCAGGACACGGTGCTGGCGGCCCGAGTCCTCTCGTGGCTGTCGTGGGGCCTGTTCTTTTCGGGCATCCTGAACTTCCTGCAGCGGTTCTTCTACGCCAAGGGCGACTTCAAGACCCCGTTTTGGATCAGCCTCCTCTGGGCGGGGACCGATGTGGCGGTTTCCGTGACCCTGATGCATACTTCTCTGGGAGTGGCAGGACTGGCTGCCGGAAGTGTGGCCGGATTCTGTGTCGGCGCGGTCGTGTCGTTGTTTGTGGCTTGGAAGGCCTTGCCATGGAGACGCCTGGGCCGTCTCTTCTGGTTCTGGATTCGGATCGTGGTGGCCCTGGTCCCCGTGGCGGTGGGCTTTCAGCTGCTCCTGGCCGTGACGGGACGCTGGTGGATGGGCGGCCTGAGCCTCACCTCCCTCGGGCTTCTGGCCGGCGAGGGCCTGGGGTGTCTGGTCCTCTTCGGTCTGGGACTGCTGGCCCTCGGGATTCGCCCGTGGCGGCTAGGCACGCCGCAAGGAGTCGAGAAGTGAAAATGGGAATGGTCCTGGCACTCCTGGTGGCGTCTACGTCGCTGTGGGCCCAGGCGAGCAGCAAGGAAGACCGGACCGCCATCCTGAAGTACGGTATCGAAACCGAGGTGCTCGACCTCGTCCAGGCCCTCCGGCAGGAGAAGAACGCCGAATATCGCGACCTCCTCCTCGACGCCTACGGTCACGCCAGAACTGACGAGCTCAAGCAGGCCCTCCTTCTGCTCTTCCTCGACCTCAAGGATACGGGACTTCAGGACCAGGCCATCCACGAGATCTCCGACTCCGACAAGAAGGGAAATGGTCTGCTCCTTGAAGCGGTTTCCTACCTGACGGAGCTGAAGAGCCAGGCGGCCAAGGAGAGTTTCGCCACGGCGGTGACGGGAAAGAACAAGATCCTGGCCGTGGCCTCGATCCGCGCCCTGGGGAAGCTGGGGGCCACCGACAAGGTGGACGATCTGCTGAAGATTTACCAGGACGCCGAGACCGACCCCAACTACAAGCCCGATCTCATCTGGACCTTCGGTGAAATGAAGGCGGCATCGGCCGTGGACCTGCTCCTGAAGGAATACGACGAGAACGACGCCCAGCCCCTTTTCCAGCGCTCCATCTTGGAGGCCCTGGGGAAAATCGGGGACGAAAAGGCCTGGGACAGGATCGAAGCCGCCCTGGCGGCTACGAATACTGACATCCGCGCGGCGGCCGTGGCCACCCTTGCGTCTTTTCCGTCTCACCCCGCGGCTCCCCTGTTGGCATCCGCCCTTCGGGATGCCCAGCCGGCGGTCCGCGAGGCGGCGGCGTTGGCGGCCAAGACCCTGAAGCCCGCGGAATTGAAGGACATCTTGTCCTATCGCGTGCGGAAGGACCCCGAGGCCAAAGTGCGGGTGGCTTGCCTGAAGGCCCTGGCGGCCTACGGCGACGGGCCGTCTCTTGTCCTCAGTTTTGTGTCCGACCGCAAGACCGAACCCGCCACCTGGCGGGAGTCCTTGAACCTGGCCCTCGACGGGCAGTACCCAGGAACAGCGGAAGCCCTGAGAAAACTCATGGAGGACGACAACAAGGACAAGAACGGCAGCCTTACGGCGACCGTCACGAGCGCGCTCCTGTCCCGGCGCGACGGTTACCGGGCTCTCTTCGGTGTCGCCCTTGCCAGCGACAAGGTTCCGGCGAGGGCCGCGGCCCTACGGGCAGTCTCCGTGGGCAAGTATACCGAATATCGAAGCACCCTTGAGACCCTGGCGGCCAAGGACGCCGACGCGGGGATCAGGGCCCAGGCCGCGGCGATTCTCAAGGATTGGGGAGCCGACCCCCAGGCCAAGAAGACGAACTGAGGCCTTTGGGGCGACCTTTCCAACGTTCCTGCCAAAAAAAAGGCCGCCCCTGGAAGGACGGCCTTGTCACTCTCGTGAGCTTTTCTAGAAATCGGCCACCGCGATGCTCTTCACCGTGTAGTCACACTTCCTTTCGTTGATCGTGAACTTCAGCACCTCGCCTACCTTAGCTCCCAGAAGCTTGTCACCGAACGGCGAGAGGTAGGAAATCACGTTGTGCACCGGGTCGGATTCCCAGGGGCCAAGGATGGTGTAGACTTCGGTCTTTCCGTCGGGATTGGTGCCAAGGGTGACCACCGTACCGAACCCCACCTTGCTAGGGTCGACGTCTGCCTTTTCGATGACCGTTGCCGAATCGATCTCCTTGTTCAGTGTCCCCACCGCCGCACTCAGGAAGGTCTGATGGTCCTTGGCGGCGTGGTACTCAGCGTTCTCCTTCAGGTCGCCCATGGCCATGGCGACGCCGATTTCCTTGGCGTTCTTGGGAACCTCCACATCGAGGATATTCTGGAGTTCTTTCTTCTTCGAGTTGAACATCTTGAGTGTCGCCAGGAGCCCCTTGCGAGAACTGACCGCCGTGGGCTGGGGCTCCGAAGCCGCCACAAGATGCGGGAACCGGGCGGAGACGATGTTCCTCACCTCGACCTTGAGGTTGGGATTGAGGTCCCGGACATCCTGGACGAGGCTGAAGAGCCTTCGCACCGAATCCTCGGGCGCCACCCGCAGGTACTGCTCAAGGATGCCGTCCTTAAACAGCGCAGCGAGGATGGTCTTGTTGATTCTCTTGCTCTCGGTCACGTCCTTCTTATTCGAGATGTCCCGGAACGAGAGGTCGAGATCGTGGACCAACGTGATGAGGATCTTTTCCTGGGTCAGCCGGGTGGTGAAGGGGATCTTCCCGTCGAGGGTCATCTTGGCCGCGTGGAAGAAGGCCTCCTTATGGTCCTTGTGCCGCTCCATCAGCTCCTCAAAGAGCTTTTGGACCGACTCGGTCTTGTCGGCGGCAATAAGATCATCAATGATGTGGATCGAAAGGCTAAGGGGAAAGAGCTTCACAAACAGAAGATCCCAACCAGGGACGTGGAGCTTGATCTGCTGGAGAAATGCCGTCTTCAGTTTGGGACTCGCGAGGTTCCTGAACAGGGGCTCCAGCTCTTCGATCTGCTGGAAGTATTCGAGGAAGGTCCGGCTGTGGCCGGGATTGATGAAGGGGAAGGCCTTGGAATACTTCTGGATGATGAGGTAGCTGGCGATGACTTCTTCGTTGACCTTGGTTCCCTTCAGGTAGTTCGCAAAGCTCGCAAACAGCTCGCCAAAGTAGTCGGACTCGCGGTTGCCGTGCTCCAAAAACTCTTCGAGGATGTCGTATCGCTTGAAGAAGTCCTTCTCTGCTCTGAACTTGTTGTAGATTTTCTCTTCTTTGCTGATGGGCTGAGTCCTGACCATGAACTCGTCTTGACGATCGGGGTTCAGGGTGAACTCGGGGCTTTCCTTGATCCGGTTGCGGGCCTTGGTGCTCCAGGTCGTCCATTCCCTCTCCTCGAGGACCTTGGGGACGAGGATGGCCTTGATCATCTTCATGTCGGCCTTGTTTCCAAAGCTCTTGATGATGGTCTTCAGGGCCCAATCGATCTCGGCTTCGCTCTTGATCCTCTTGGCGAGGTCCTCACGCTTGGTGGTGGCGATGATGACGCGGATGTCATCGCGGGTCAGGCTGGTCAGGGCCTCGACCGCCATCTTCTGACCCATGCTCTGGTTCCGGCGGCTCTCGAAGTCAATGATGTATTCCTGTTCCTTGACCTCGCGGATGCGGCCGACGCCCCAGGCCTTGTGGAAGACGAAATTTCCCTTCTCGTAGGCCATCTGCTTCTTGAAGTCTTCGAGGGCATCGACGACGTTCTTCCAGCTGTCTCCCAAGTTGGAGAGCCGCAGGTACTCCTCGGTCTTGGGGGTGGCGGCGTGTTTCTGCTTGAGGCAGGCGATGATCTCCCGCCGCACCTGGGGACTCTTGGGCTCGTACTCGTTGATCTTCAGCTGGGCGGCGATGGCCTCGTCCCATTTCTTGTTCTGGACGAACAGCGGGTAGAGATCCTCCAGCAACTGGCACGCCTTTTCAGCGCCCAGGAGCTTGGCGACCTTGGATTCGACTTGGGTGAAGTAGTCGGTTTCCTCGGGGCAGAACTCGATCAGCTTCAACCAGATCTCGCGGATCCGATTGAAGTTTTTCTTGTGGATGAACCGGTGGATGCCTTTCTTGTAGTAGTCGACGGCCTTTTCGAGGTTCTTTTCTTTTTCGTAGCGCTGGGCCAGGGCAAAGACAATGTCGGCCTCTTCGATATCGACTTTGATCAGACGCTCTTCCGCTTCGTGAAGCTTTTCCTCGTTCCCTTCGTTCTTGTAGCAGTCGATAAGGCTCCGCAACGCGAACTTGTTCTCGCCGTAGACCAGGATCTGAAGAGAAATGTGCTCGACCAGGGGCCACTTAATATTCTGGGCGAAGAGGCTGACCAACTTGACCAGATGCGTGTCGTCAAGCATCTGGCGTTCCAAACTGATCATCCCGGAAAGATAGAGGGCGATGATGCTGTTCTTCGCCTCCACCAGGTGCGCGTCGCTCAGTTCTTTGACTTCGTTCTGAATACCCTCTTGAATGATCTGGGCGAGCAGGACATCCAATTCTTTGATCAGGCTGACGGTATAGGCCCCGATGGCGGTTCGGGTCCATTTTTCCTCGTGCAGCATCTGTTCGATTCGAGTGATCAGTTCTTGGGACATCTTCTTCTCCTGCTCAGTGGGTATACAGTTCGTAAATTCGTTCATCCAGAAGCTTGATGTTGAGGAGAATGTCCTCAACCTTGCTTCTCTCTTCCTTGGCGCTGAAGAAATGGTCGATCAGCCAGAAATACCGGTTCAACAGCTTGGGAAGGACCGTCGGCCGGTTTTCGTCATGGTCGTGGAGCTCTGACTTCAGCGCATTGATACTCTGTTTCAGTTGGCCGACTTCGAGGGTCTTAAGGTCGCGTTTGACCGTGAAGATTCCCTTCACCACGGCGTGGACGGGAATCCACTCCTTGAGTTCGGCACCGGCAAACCCCTCGGCGGCCAACTGGGCCGCGACGTCGCGGATGAGAGGAGATCTCAGACCGTCGACGTCCACTGCCGGAGCGTTCAGGTAGAAGGCCTCACGAAAGAGGAGCCTCGCCTTTTCCGTGTCGCCGACGGCCTCGAAACAGTCGGCCATGTCGGCCAGGGCGGCCGCGTCGTCGGGCCGAACCTGGAGGATCTTCTCCAGGCATCCGAGGGCCCTGTCAAAGGAGCCGTTTGCTTTGTAGGTCTTGGCGGCCTTCGCGAGGAGTTCGGGCCGCCGGCTCTCGTCCTCAAGGTCCACCTGCTCCAAAAAGTACCCGGCCGCGGCGTCGAGGATGGCTCCCTGGATCGCGGTGACTCCCAATTCAAAGGGGGAATCCAGATGAACTCGAAAACGATGGAGAAACCCGTTCCATTCCTTGAGCAGGAAATCTCCTCTCTCTTCGGGGGTTCCCAGGGTGTCGAGCCGTGCCGTCCTGTCCTTCCAAAACACAGCGCATTTCAGAGCGGATTGAACTTCGGGGTGTTCAAAATCGACCGTCAGGGCCTCTTCAGCCTGGCTTTCCGCCCGTGAAAAGTCTCCGGCCCTGAAGGCGTCGAGGGTGGATTCCAGGGCATGGTCAATGGAGGGGACTGCATCAAATTTCATCAGCGTGTCCTTTCTATTATACCCAGGCTGGGATTTTAGTCAATTCACGGGAAATCACGGGAAAAACCTGGACGGGACTACCATTTTTTTGTTAGAAATAGAGTTATGGAATTTGCTGATCCCATCATCGCGGCTCCATCGCTCCTGGCCGCGGATTTTGCCCGTTTGGCCGAAGAGGTCGCGAAAGTCAGAAGCAGCGGTGGCGACTGGCTGCATCTTGATGTCATGGACGGCCACTTTGTTCCCAACCTCACCTTTGGGCCCTTGGTCATTTCCCAACTGCGTCCCCACAGTGATTTGGTCTTTGACGTTCACCTTATGGTAGAGCGTCCGGGGGATTTGCTGGACGAGTACCTGGCGGCCGGGGCGGATACCATCACCTTCCATTGGGAGGCCGAAGTACATCACCACAGGCTGATTCAGCGGATCAAGGCCGCGAAGAAGCTGGCGGGGATAGCCCTGGTGCCGTCGACCCCTGTGGACGCTCTGACCGCCGTGCTCCCGTATGTGGACCAGGTGCTGGTCATGAGCGTCAACCCCGGCTTTGGCGGCCAATCGTATATTCCCGCCTCCACGGACCGGATTAGGCGGTTGGTCGAGCTGCGGAAGAAACACGGCTGGGGGTACCGCATCTCGGTCGACGGGGGCGTAAATTCGGGGACAATGGTTGAGGTGGCGGGAGCCGGTGCCGATATATTGGTCACGGGCTCGGCCTTTTTTGGGGCACCGGACCCTGCCGAATACCTTCGGAGACTAAAATCGCTCAGGCGGTCCCCATGAGATCTATCCTTTCGATGGCGCTGTGCTGCCTTTTGACCACGGTTCTCGGGGCCGAATCTCCCGGGGCATCCCTCCTGGCCCAGGGGCAGGACGCCTATGCGAAAGGAAACTACCTCGACGCCCTGACGCAATTTCAAAGGCTTGTCAGCGACCCCCAGACCCGTACCCGACCGGAGCCCTACCTCTGGCTGGCCAAGACCTACTTTGCCGTCCTTGACACCAAGAACGCCTCCCAGAACCTCGACTACTACCTGGCCAACTTCCCCCAGGATCCGGGCCGGGCCGAGGCCCTCTACCTCCAGGCCCGCATCCTGTACTCCGACGGTGACTATGCCCATGCCATCCAGGCCTTCGGGCAATATCTGGACACTTCGCCCACGGGCGACCAGGTGCCCAACTCGCTGTTTTGGATGGCCGAATCGGCCTTTGCCCTGGGACACTACGAAGAGGCGGCCTCGCTCTACACGAAGATTGTCCAGGGGTATCCTTCCAGCTTCAAGTGGGAGGCCAGCCGGTACCGGTTGTCGGTGATCGATCTGAAACACCGCGAGGACGAGCTCCTCAAGCTGCTCCAGTGGTCGCATGCGGAGTCGATCAACTCCGAAGAAGACTTCCAGAGGCGGGAGAGGGTTTACCAGCAGTCCTTGGCGGCCTATCAGAAGAAACTGCTAGAAATGCAGTCCACCGATTCCGGCGCCAGGGTGGCAGCCCTCGAGGAGTCCATCCGGCAAAAGGATCTCCAGATCGCTGCGCTCAAGAGCCAGGCTCCGGTGGCCAGCCCCCTGTCGGATCAAACCGACAAGGCCCAAACCGTAAAACTCCTGGAACTCAAGGTGAGGGCTCTCAGTCTCCAGAACGCTCTCCTCCAATGGAGGCTTTCCCATGCGCAATAAGCTGATGGCCCTGGCCCTGATGCTGATCGCGGCCTCAGGGGTCTTCGGACTCGAAATTCAGCGGGGCAAACTGAAACTGCTCATCAATGAAAAGTCGGGGCGGTTCTCCCTCTGGGGCTCGGAAGACCAGGTGAAACCTTCCTGGACTCCCCTGTTTCTCACCGACGATCCGACCACCAGCAAATGGAAGCTGCAAATCGGAGACAAGGTTTTTGTCTTGGGGGACGATTCCGCGTTCACGACCGCCGTCCAGGCCACCGATACGGGGGCCACGGTGGTCTGGACGAGCAAGACGGTGGTGGCGACCCTGACCTTCGATTTCATCGTCTCCATGTCGTCGGCCGTGGTCGATGGCCTGAAGCTGGGGCTCAGCGTCGTCAATGTGTCGGACGCCAACGTTAAGCTGGGAGTGCGGTGGGTTCTGGACACCAATCTAGGCGAGAAGAAGGTTCACTTTCGCCTCTCCAGCGGAGACGCCATCAGTTCGGAGACCAAGCTGGAAGGTACCTTTCCCGATTCCTGGGCCTCTCGGTCCGTTGCGGACGACAAGTTCGGTCTGATCGTCATGGTGGGGAAGGGGTCCACGCCGCCTTCGCGAGTCCTGTTTGCCAACTGGAAACGCCTCGACGATGCGGCCTGGGATGTGCCGTACCGTCAGGGGAGGGACTTCAACCTGCTCCCGTATTCGCTAAACGACAGCGCGGTGGCCCAGTACTACGATTCCCAGGATTTGGCCGCCGGGGCTTCCCGGAACGTTGTGGTCCTCCTCGGCCTCCAAAGTGCCCAGAGTTTTGTGGGCGCGCGGCTCGGGTCGGCCAATCCCCTCGACGACATTCTCAAGAAGAACCAGGACCCCGCCCTGGGGCCCGTGGCCCAGGACATTGCCAGTCTCCAAACCCTGATCTCCCAGATCGACGCCAAGCTCGCCGACCCCGGGAAGGCGACTCCCGAAGACATCAAACTTCTCCAGGCCATCCTCGATCAGATCGACGCGAGGAAGAAGCTCCTCGAGGCTTCGAAACCCTGACATGGCAGGGGTCCCGGTTCTCCGCCAGGCGTGGCTCCTCTATCGACAGGGGAGGTTCGCCTCGGCGCTCGAGTTCTTAGAGGCTAAGGTCTTTCAGCACAGGGAAAACCCCGAGTTTTTCCGCTGCCTGGGACTGTGCTGCCTGCAAACCGGCGACTGGAACGGAGGGGAGACGTACCTTCAGCGGTCCCGGCAGCTGGAAACCCCGGTCCATCGAGACACCCTCCTGGGCCTGATGGCGGTGGCGGCCCGCCGCAGCGAGTTCGGAACCGCGGCCCAAATCGCGGTGGAGCTGCTGGACCGCAACCCGCGGGACCGCGTGGTCAAGGCGGCCCTGGCCAAGCTCCGGACGTCTCTCTCCGAAGGAGAAGGCGAGGCCCCCGATCGGGAGACTCTGGCTGGCTGGCTGCCCCGGTCCCACAAGATGCTCCTCCATGTTCAAAAGTGGCTCCTGCGGGTCGGGATCGGTCTTCTCATCTGCGCCGGGCTCGTCGTCGGTACGTGGTGGGGACTCTCTGTCGTCCATCCGGCGACGTCGGTGCCAGCCCAGCGCAAGGGCCCCGAAGCCCTGTCGCTGCCCGCTTCGGCGGCCGACACGGTCCTGCCCTCGGGCGGATTTGCCCTCACCCTGTCGGCCGATGAGATTCGGAAAGGCTGGGAACGGGCCCAGCAGGCGTTCCAGGCGTACCAGGATTCCCGGGCCCGCTTCGAGATTAACCGCCTCCTGCTCTCCAACGCGTCACCCCTGGTCAAGGAACGCGCCCGCAGTCTGATTTCCTTCCTCCACGAACCCGACTTTTCCCGGGTGGACGACTCTTCGCCATACCAGGACGTGAAGAAGGCCCCCACCCTGTACGAAGGCTGCACGGTCCGCTGGAGCGGAGTGATTACCAACTTGGTTTCGGGGACCACCCTGATCACCTTTGACCTCTTGCTGGGATACCAGCAGGGGCAGGTGGTCGAAGGCATTGTCCCGGTACAACTGGCCTTCGCCGCGCTCCTGAAGAACTCCCAAGTCGTCGAAGTTCTGGGGCGGGTCGCCGTCAAGGATGGCAGCTGGTTCATCCAAGGCACCTCCCTGCGGGAACTGGGGTACCGAACCCCGTAAATTTCGTTCGTTTCCTTGTCATCACCCGGGGCTTCTCTGTACACTTGTCCCGAGTTGACCGCCTTTGAAGCGAGAGACCCGGCGAACCCGTCAACGCTGCCAAGGAGCTTCCATGTCTGAGAAAGAAAAGAAAGATAAACCTTCCATTCCCGCGGCCCGAAACGGAAACCAGGAGGAAAAGCTCAAGGCCCTGGAAGCGGCTCGGCTTCAGATCGAAAAACAGTTCGGGAAGGGGGCCCTGATCCGAATGGGCGACGGTCCCATCAATCAGGGATTGGAAGTGATCCCGTCGGGATCGATCTTGCTGGACGAGGCTCTGGGCATCGGCGGGTATCCCAAGGGGCGAATCATCGAGATCTTCGGTCCCGAGTCCTCGGGCAAGACCACCCTGGCCCTCCATGCCATCGCCCAGAGTCAGGCCAACGGCGGCGTGGCGGCCTTTATCGACGCCGAGCACGCCCTCGATCCCATGTACGCCAAAAACCTGGGCGTCAACATCGACGAGCTCTGGGTCAGCCAACCCGACACCGGGGAGCAGGCCCTGGAGATCGCCGAGTCCCTGGTCCGGTCCGGGGGAGTGGATATCATCGTCGTTGACTCGGTGGCGGCCCTGACGCCCCAGGCGGAAATTGACGGCGAAATGGGGGACAGCCACGTGGGTCTCCAGGCCAGGCTCATGAGCCAGGCGCTCCGAAAACTGACCGCAACCATCTCGAAGTCGGGGAGCGTCCTGGTCTTCATCAACCAGATCCGCATGAAGATCGGGGTCATGTTTGGAAACCCCGAAACCACCACCGGAGGGAACGCCCTCAAGTTCTACGCGTCTGTCCGGCTCGACGTCCGCAAGATTGAGACGATCAACAAGGGACAGGACGATGCCATCGGCAACCTCGTTCGGGTGAAAGTTGTGAAGAACAAGGTGGCGCCGCCCTTCAAGAAGGCCGAAGTGGAGATCCTCTTCGGCCAGGGCATCAGCTACTACGGCAGTCTGCTGGACTGCGCCCTGAAGTACGAATTGGTCCAGAAGAGCGGAAGCTGGTTCAGTTTTGGGGAAGAGCGCATCGGCCAGGGCCGGGACAACGCCCGTGACTTCCTTCAGAAGAACCCCGCCATCGCCAAGACCCTGGAAGAGAAACTTCGCAAGATCATCTTCCCCGAAAGGGACATTCCCGGGTCCAAACCCCTGGGAACCGTTAACGATAAGGTCGCCCTGGAGGCGGGCCTCAAGGCCGCTTCCGCCGTGGAGCCCAAGGTCGTGAAGGCTCCCAAGGCCGCCGCACCCGTTGAGGAAGGCGGCACCGAACTGTTTTGACGCCCGTCGCCGTCGGTATGGGGGGCAACCTTCCTCAAACCCTCGGTGCCCTCGGGCGCGCTCGAGTCTTTCTCAGTCACCTGCTGGAGTCCGCCAGGTTCTCCTCGCTCTACAGAACGTTACCTCTGCTGGACACCCAGCAGGATCCTTTCTGGAACGCGGTGGCCGTGGGGGGCTGGGCCGGAAGCGCCGAGGCGTTGCTGGAGAGGCTGCTCATGTTCGAAGCAGGGGAGGGACGACTTCGG
>JAHFSN010000273.1 GCA_023265735.1 Spirochaetaceae bacterium
GCAGATGTGGGCCTTGGAGCATCTGGACGAGGACCTGGGGGTCGAGCGGATGGCCGACAAGACCGCCATGAGTCCCCGGAACTTCACCCGGGTCTTTGTCCAGCAGACGGGCCTCACTCCCGCCCAGTTTGTGGAGCAGGTGCGGGTCGAGGTCGCACGGCAGAGGCTGGAACAGGGGCGAGAGACCGTCGACCAGGTGGCCTCGGTGGTGGGCCTGGGAACCGCCCTCACCCTCCGCCGGACCTTCGAGAGGCACGTGGGGGTGACCCCCTCGGAGTACAGGGCTCGTTTTGGCATGATCTGAACTATGATTGTCCTTTCCGCCAACGGTCGTTCAGAGATATGTTGAACGCGAAAAGGAGTGAATCATGGTCAAAATTGGGATCAACGGGTTCGGTCGCATCGGACGCAACGTCCTCCGGGCGGCCCTGGGGAACCGGGATCTGCAGATTGTGGCGGTCAACGACCTCACGGACAGCGGCACCCTCGCGCACCTGCTCAAGCACGACTCGATCCTCGGGAACCTGGCCGCCGAGGTCAAGCACGAGCCGGGAAAACTGTTTGTCGACGGTCAGCCCATCACGGTGTTCGCCGAGCGTGACCCCGGGAACATCCCCTGGGCCAGCCTGGGCATCGACATCGTCATCGAATCCACGGGCCGGTTTACGGACAAGGCCCAGTCCGAGGTGCATATCACCAAGGGCGGGGCGAAGAGGGTCATCATCTCGGCTCCGGCCAAGGGGGACGACCTGACTATCGTCATGGGCGTCAACCATACTTCCTACGACCCGGCCCGGCACCGCGTCATCTCCAACGGTTCCTGCACCACCAACGGCCTGGCCCCGGTGGCCCTCGTCCTCCACGAGACCTTCGGCATCGAGCACGGCCTCATGAACACCACCCACGCCTACACCAACAGCCAGGTGCTCCACGACCAGCCCGAGAAGGACCTCCGGGGCGCCCGGGCCGCGGCCCTGTCCATCGTCCCCTACTCCAGCGGGGCCGCCAAGGCCATCGGCAAGGTAATCCCCTCCCTCGACGGCAAGCTGACCGGCTACTCGCTGCGGGTGCCCGTTCCCGTGGTATCCATCGTTGACCTCACCGTCAACGTGGCCAAAGATGTCACGGCCGAGGAAGTCAACGCCGCGTTCAAGAAGGCTTCGGAGGGGAAACTGAAGGGAATTCTTGGCTACAGCGAAGAACCCTTGGTGTCGTCGGACTACCAGGGCGACCCCCGGTCGTCCATCGTCGACGCCCTCTCCACCCTGGTCATCGGCAAGCGCCTGGTGAAGGTGCTGTCGTGGTACGACAACGAATGGGCCTTCTCGAAGCGCCTGGTGGACCTGGCCCTCCACGTGGCCGCCCTGGAACCCAAGGGCAAGTAACCAAAAAGCGGGGCCTTTCGCGCACACCGAAGGGCTCCGCAGGAGATTTTGGGCCGCTTCAGGTGTGGCCCAAAATGTCCGCTCCCTGTCCCACGCCGCCCGCGTCGGCGGTTTCGCGTCGTCCTATCTTTTCCTGAGAAGAAAGACAAAAAGAAGGAGGACGGCGTGGACAACTTGGACAGGTATCTGAACCGCGAATATCGGGACCCGGACTATCGCCGCGGTCTCCTGGCCTCCCAGGGCGGTCGCAGCCCGCTCAGAAACCTCTGGCACCGGATGTTTGGTCCTCGTCGCCGGGGTCCCGTGAGCGACCAGACGGTGGTGCTCTCCAGGCTCCATGTTTGGGCGTGGGACGTCACCACGTCGCCCACGGTGACGTGCCTCGCCGGCAGCCTCTGGTTGACGAGGAAGGGGGATCGTCGCGACTATTTCCTCGGGGCCTGCGAATCATTGGCGCTGGTCCCCGGAAAATGGGTGATCCAGGCGCTGACCCTTTCCCGATTTCGGATGAGAACTCCCCAGACAAGCCAGGAGGCCTGCCATGACGAAGCACCTGTACTTTCTCTTCTTCAACGGGTGTGAGGGCCTGAGTTTTGCCGGACCCCAGCAGGCCTTCCACGAGGCCGTGCAACTGGGAGCCGACTACCGGATCCACCACTGCGGACTGACGCCGTCGGTGGTGACCGAGCAGGGTCTGACGATCTCGGGACTCGAGCCGCTCCCCGACCCCCGCCCCGGGGACACGATCTTTGTGGCTGGGTACACCCCCGACCACGTGGCCCCGCCTCCCCAGATCATCCAGTGGCTGAGGGCCGTGGGACGGGAGGGCCCCACCCTCGTGGCGGTCTGCTCGGGGGCCTTCTTCCTGGGGTTCGCGGGGCTCCTCGACGGCATCACCTGCACCACGCACTGGAAGCGCTACGAGCAGCTCCAGCGGACCTTTCCCCGGGCCCTCGTCCTCAAGGAACGGCTTTTCGTCCGCGATGGGAACATCCTCACCAGCGGCGGCGGTGCATCGTCCATCGACCTGGCCCTCGACATCATCGACGCCGACTGCGGCCCCCTGATGACCGCCCGGATCGCCCACGAGATGGTGGTCTTCTTCCGGCGGGACGCCTGTTCGACCCAGACCAGCGTGTACCTGGACTACCGGTCGCACCTGAATCCGGCGGTCCACACCCTGCAGGACCTGCTCAGCGCCCAGCCCGAGGACGACCGGAGCCTCGACGAGTGGGCCAGGACGGTGGGAATGAGCCCCCGGAACCTCACGAGGGCCTTCCGCCAGGCCACGGGGATCTCGGTGGCGGAATACCGCACCCGGCTGAGGCTGGAAAGGGCCCAGGGCTTCCTTCGCAATCCCGGCCTCACCGTCGAGGAGGTGGCGGCGCGCTGCGGGTTTGCCGACGCCCGGCACCTGCGGCGGCTTTGGAAAAAGACCTACGGCGTCTCACCCAAGGCCAGCGCCGTGGCATAAAAAACCGGCACTTCGCGTCGATTCTTTCCCCAAAATTGGGTTGATGATTTAGAGTTATTCATATGGAAGCTCGCGTCATCAACCCGTTTCTCACCGCCACCATGCACCTGTTCGAGACCATGTTCCGGATCTCCGCCCAGGTCGTCGCTCCCTACGTCATGGGAAAGGAGATCGCCCACCGGTGGGAGATCTCCGGTATCCTGGGAGTCACCGGCGACTACCAGGGCATCGTGGCCGTCCGGCTCTCGAGGATACTGGCCGACAAGATGCTCGAGAAGTCGGGCATCCAGACGGCCTCGCCCGAGGAACGGGAGGAAACCCTCTACGGGATGATCGGGGAACTGGTCAACATTGTAGCAGGGAACGCCACCACGGCCATCGACGGGTCCATCGACATCTCGCCGCCCGTGGTGGTCTACGGGCAGAACCACAACATCGCCTGGCCGAAGACCATCCCCGTCATCGCCATCCCCTTCACGACGACCATGGGACCCTTTGAGGTGGCGGTCTGTTTCAAGCAGAAGTCCCTGATCTAGAGAGCTGCGGTGGGGCCGGGTCTTGTCGAAACGGCGGGAGCGGCGACCTCGGGCCTCTTCGCCCGGGTGTTGAGGGCCCAGCGCTTCTGGAAGGCGCCGTGGAGGATCTCCTCGATGCGGTCGGTGCAGTAGTGCTGGATGAGGCGGATCACAGCGTCGGTTTCGTAGGCGCCTAGACCGATCTGCTTTCCCCCCGGCTTCACGAATCCGCAGATGTAGACCATGTCCGACGAAGAGCCTCCGGCCAGCCGCCGGATGAGAACCATGGCGTCGACGGTGAACACCGGTCCCCCGATCATGAACTGAACGTTGGGAAGCCGTGTGGAGTCCTTCAGCTGGGGGTCGCCATCCCGGAACACGCACAGAAAGTGGCTCACGCTGATTTCGAGCACCTTGGCCTCGAGACGGCGGCCGCCCCACTCGAAGTTCATGCGGCCCGAACACATCATGCGGATGGCCTTCCGGCGGCCGTTGGCCTCGTTGGCGATCAGCACGTTCCGGAGTTTCACCATATCGGGGATCTTGCCCCGCTCAAAGTAGATGCATCCCGCGTCGATCTGAATCTCGAAGAGATAGAGCTTCTCCAATTCCTTGCGGAGCCTCGCGTTTCCCTCGTGGTGGAACACCCCGACTCGGACCTTGCGTCCGTGCCGTTTGGTCACCTCGGAGATGAAGGCGGGCCAAGGTTTCACGGGATTGGCCACATCGATGTTGAAGAAGAGGATGAGTTCCTTGAAGAGGCCCACCAGGCAATCGATCTGGTCCATGAGGGGAATCAACCGGAGCTCGGGCA